>CAZGNQ010000200.1:0-6901 GCA_964527285.1 uncultured Hyphomicrobiales bacterium
AGCCGGGCGAACGCGCGTGTCGTCAAGAACCCTTAGGTTGCCGATGCCGCCCGCCTGTCCCGGCCGGCAAACGGGTCGTCGATCGATTGCGATGCTGGCGCCGGCTCAAACGCCTCGCCCGGCCTGTGGCGTGTCAACGCCAGCAGGAAACCGACGCTCAACGCCAGACCAAGCATCGATGACCCACCGTAGGAGATGAACGGCAGCGTCATGCCCTTTGCCGGCAGCAGACCGACATTGACCCCGATGTTGATGAGCGCCTGCGCGCCGAAGAGTGTGCTCAGCGCAACCGTTGCGTTGCGCACGAACGGGTTACGCTCGTGCCAGATGTGCACCCATGTCCGCGCCACGATGAATGTGAAAAGACCGACAAGAATAAGACACGCGATGATCCCGTACTCTTCCGCGATCACGGCCATCACAAAGTCCGTGTGGGCGTCAGGCAGCGTGCTCTTGACGGTCCCTTCGCCGGGCCCGCGCCCGAACCACCCCCCCTCGACGAAGGATTCCCGGGCCTTATCGAGCTGAAACGTGTCGTTCCCCGTTGGGTTGAAGAACGCATCGATCCGCCCGCGCACATGGGGGAACGCCGCGTACACGCCCGCTGCCGCCCCACCGGCGAGCACGCCCAGAACGCCCAGCAAGCGCCAGCTCAACCCGCAGGTGAACAGCAGCACGCCCCAGGCCAGCGTCAGCAAAAGCGCCTGGCCCATGTCCGGCTGGATCACAAGCAGCCCGACGACCACGAGATAGAGTGCGATCTGGATCGGCACCGTCGGCATGTCGTCCCGCTTCATGCGCTCCGTCATCAACCACGCGCTGATGATCAGGAAGGCCGGCTTGATCACCTCGGAGGGTTGCAGCGACAGGGCCCCATAGCGCAGCCAGCGGCGCGCACCGTTGACGGGATCGGAGAACTGCACGGCGATGAGCCCCGCAAGCCCCGCCAGGAACACCACGAGGGCAACCCGGCGCACGCCCGCCGCAGAGAGCGTTGAGGCCGCAATCACGACCACCACGCTCAGCAGCGCGAAGGCGAAATGGCGCTGCACGAAATAGTAGTCGGCCAATTCCTTCTTGGCGGCGACCGCAGGGCCAGCGGCGAGCGAGAATACCATGCCGATCGCGATCAGCGCGAGAATGGCCGTCATCAGCACGTGGTCCACGGTGAACCACCAGCGTGCAAAGGGGCCGGAACGATCGCGTGGACGCCACATGGCTCAGCCCTCACCGCTGATTTGAGCGTCGGCGACATGGCGCACCACGGCGTGCTTGAATGCACGTCCGCGCGCCTCAAAGTCAGGGAACTGATCGAACGAAGCGCAGGCGGGTGAGAGCAGCAACACGGGCGGGTGGGCCATGGCGATCTGCGCGGCACCGGCGTCGGCAGCCGCCGGCGGCGTGGCCGCAATCGCCTTGAAGGCATCGGCGACGGCCTGTTCGATCGTGCCAGCAGCCGAAAAAGGCACATGGCCTTCCAACTCACCCGCCAATTGCGTGGCCGCCTCGCCGATGAGGTAGGCGTGCGAGACGTGGGCCATCAGTGCGCGCAGCGTGGCCACGCCACCGTCTTTGGCCCGGCCACCGACAATCCAATGGATGTTTTCAAAGGCGCGCAGTGCATGGGCGGCGGCCTCCGCGTTGGTGGCTTTGGAATCGTTGACGACAAGCGCCCCGGCGTAGCGGCCCACCACCTCGAGGCGATGTTCGAGCCCGGGGAACGTCTCCAGCCCCGCCTGAACCTCGCCATCGCTCAGCCCAGCTGCGCGTGCCAGCAGCCATGCCGCACACGCGTTTTGGGCGTTGTGCGGCCCGGGCAGCGCCGGTGCATTGGCGAGCGTGAGGCGCGCGCGCTCCAGGCCACCGCTTGTCTCCACCAGATCGCGGCCATCCCGCCAGAAACCGGTATTAAGGCGGCGCTCCACTGACACGGGGCGGGCTGCCAGGCCGGGGTCAAGCCGCCGCGCAATGGCCCCACAGTGCGCATCGTCGAGGGAGACAACGGCCGCACCGCCTGCCGGCAGGCGCGCAAAGATCGCCTCCTTCACGGCCGCATAGCCAGCCAGCGACCCATGCCGGTCGAGATGATCGGGTGTGATGTTGAGAAGCGCGGCTGCATCGGCGGTCAGCGTGGGTGTGAGGTCGATCTGGTAGGAGGACAACTCCACAACGTAGATCCGCCCGGGCGTGAAATCCTCCAACGACAACACCGCAGCCCCGATGTTGCCGCCCATGCTCGTGGGGCGCCCGGCCGACGCGATCACATGGGCCGTAAGCGCCGTGGTCGTCGACTTGCCGTTGGTGCCCGTGATGGCGAGCACCGTTGTGCCTGCTCCGCGCGCTGCCCGTTCATGAAAGAACAGCTCGGTGTCACCGATGACAGGCACACCGGCTGCCTTGGCGGCCAGCACGCTCCAATGTGGTTTGGGGTGGGTCAACGGCACCCCGGGCGCCAGCACCAGCGCGTCGTAACTGTCCAGCCCCGTTGCAGCGAGGTCGGTCACCGTCAGTCCGTGCGCTGCGGCCGCCTCACGACCGCGCGCGCCGTCATCCCAGGCGTGCACCTCGGCACCGCCCGCCAGCAGGGCAGCGCTTGCGGCAAGGCCGGAGCGCGCCATGCCGAACACGGCCACCTTACGCCCGGCCATGGTGGTGATGGGGATCATAGAGCGCCCTGCCGTCCATTGATGTTTGCGAGGCAGACACTGATTTGGGCGGAAATTCAAACGGGAACAGCGCTGCGCCGGGTGCCCGAGCCGTGCGGTGCGGTGCGCCCGCCTATCCTGCGAGGGGCAGGGCGACATCCAGCCGGGCGCCGCCGAGCGGAGCATCGGCAACGCTCACGCGCCCGCCATGCGTCTCGGCGATCTGGCGGACGATCGCAAGGCCGAGGCCGCTGCCACCCGTCTCATGGCTGCGGGACGGATCCAGGCGGTAGAATGGCTCAAACACCGTCTGGCGCTCTGAGGCGGGGATACCAGGGCCATCATCGTCCACCGTCACCTGCGCCCAGCCGGCCTGCACGGCCAGGCACACCTCCACCCGGTCGCCGTAGCGCAGGCCATTGTCGATCAAGTTGTTAAAGAGCCGGCGCAGCGCCAGCGCATCTGCGCGCACCGGGACTGGCTGCAGGTCCGTCGCCCGTGGCGTCGCTGGCATCGGGCCTGAAAACGTCACCGCTTCGCCGTCCCGCTCGCGCACCTCGCTCGCCAGCAACGCTGCAAGATCGACGGGCTCGGCCTGGCGCTCCCCGCTGGACGTCTTGGCAAGCGCCAGCGCATCGTCCAGCAGCGCCGCCATGGTCTCCAGATCGCCGACGGCGCGCGCGCGCATCATCTCATCAGGCATGGCCTCCACGCGCAGGCGCAGCCGCGTGAGAAACGTGCGCATGTCGTGCGAGATGGCGCCGAGCAGAACGGTGCGGCCACGCAACAGCTCTGCAATCCGGCCCTGCATGGCGTTGGTCGCCACGATGAGCCCACGCAAGTCCGGCGCACCGCGGGCTGGCACGGTGCGCGGGCGGGCATCGTCGGCAAAGGCTGTGACGCTGGCCTGAAGATCCTGAAGCGGGCGAGCCTCACGCATGACGGCAACCACCGCGAGCAGGGCCAGAACCGCACCGGCAAGGCCCAGAACAAAACCTGGCGGAACCCCAAACAAGCTTCGAGCGGGACTGCCCTTGGTCGTGAAGGTGGCATGGCGGCCGTCTGAGAGGCGGACAGCCACCTTTAGTGGCGCACGCGATACCGGCGAGAAGCGCTCCAGGAAGCGGAAGAGCGAGACGTCGGGTTCGCGCGGCTGGAAGACGGCGCGCACCACGTGGCGCTGGGGCGTGGGGAGGTACTGCTGCACCATCCACTCAACACCAGGCAGGCGATCGGCTTGCGGCAATGCGTTGGCGATCGCGTCAGCGTCGAGAAGGGCGATGGTCAGGTCGTCGGCATTCGCGGCCTTGAGGATCAGGTCGATGCGCACCGGCTCACGCTCCGCCTCCAGCAGCTCCACCACAGCGGCGATGCGCTGGACGAGGGGCACGGCGCGGGTTGTAACCGGTTCACGCGCGAGGAACGCCAGGACGCCCGACAGCGCAAGCAGCGCGACGATGGCAAGCGTGACGATGACGGCGATGCGGCTGGAAAAGCCCAATCGGCCCAGCCCCAGGCCCGACCGTAGGCCGAGCCTCGGTGCCAGTCTGAAGCCCAGGCGCGGACGCCCGAGGCGCGCGGTCGCGAAGCGCGCATGCGCCGAGCGTTCCGAGCGCTGCCCATCACCCGCCTGCCCGCCATCCCGCGTCATACCGGCGTGGGCTCCACGGTGAGAATATAGCCCTGGTTGCGGATGGTCTTGATCAGCCCATTCGCGGCCCGGCGCGAAGCACCCTCAGCGCCGCCGCCGGCCGCTTCTGTGTTCTCGGCATCATCCTGCGGTGCTCCGCCAGCCCCATCCTGCGCCGATGCCTCAAGCTTCTTTCGCAATCGGCTCATCTGGACATCGATGGTGCGGTCAAACACGTCCGCCGTGCGCCCGCGCGTCCAGTCCATCAGTTGGTCGCGTGACAGGACCCGGCCGGGCCGCTCCAGGAAGCACTCCAGCAGGTCGAACTCAGCACCTGTGAGGGCGAGACTGTCGCCGTTGGCGTCGGTGACCTCCCGGGCGTCGCGATCAATCCGCAAGGTGCCCAGTTGCACACACCGCGACCGCGGACCCGCTGCATGGCGCCGGCGCAGAATGGCGCGGATGCGCGCCAGCAGTTCGCGCGGATTGAAGGGTTTGGCGAGGTAGTCGTCGGCGCCCATTTCCAGCCCGACGATACGATCAACGTCGTCTGCCCGGGCCGTGAGCATCAGGATTGGAATGTCCGAGGCTGTCCGCAATCGCCGGCAGATCGACAGCCCATCCTCGCCCGGCATCATGATGTCCAGCACCACCAGATCCGGTTGCACTGTCGCCAGCAGCGCATCCAGCGCGGCACCTCCCGTGCATACGTCAACCCGCAAGCCCTGGCCTCGCAGATAATCCGCCAAGAGCGTTCGGATCTCAGCATCGTCCTCGACGACCGCGATGTGGGCGTTTTCCATCATGGGCGCAGCATAGCCATCGATCCTTGACGAGATTTCAGCAGACGCCCCGCCGTTACACTTCGTAACAAATCACGGGCGGTGTGAAAAACGCGTGCAAAGGGCCCACGGCATCTTCCGCTTGTAACGCTGCTTGCGACGGCGCTGACCGGAAAGGAAGATGCCATGCCCGAAGCACTCTGCCTGACGGCTGCCATCTGCGCAGCAACCGCGTCCTTTACCAACGCCGGCTGGGAGCGCTCGATCTCCGGTATCGGCCCTTCTGGCGGCAAGTGGCCGCGCTCGGGCACCGGGCGGTGCTCAGGCGGCGCGTGCCGCGGCCGGGCCGACCACACGGGCCCGCGCGGTCACACGCTTGTGCGTGAACACAGTTTCCGCCGGCACTGATCGGCGGTGCGGCTACGGGCGTCCTGCAATCCCGCGCTCTCGTCTTTCCCCGCAGACCTCGCGCAGCGGGGCGCCCGTTCCTGGCCGCTTCCACAATTCGCATTCTCACATCTGGAGCCTATCATGCCATCGCTTGTCGCCGTTGCGCGCCGGGTGCGCGCCATTCTTCTCGCCGCGGCTGCCGTTGCCGCCCTGCCAGTCGCCGTTTTTCTGGCCTTGCCCGCAGCGGCCGCCGGCCCGAACCTTATGGGCGATTTCAAGCCACGCACGGGCGCCATGCTGCGGGTCTTGGGCGATTGCGCCGAAGACCGGGCGAATTACTGCGCAGGGGTTCCGCACGGTGGCGGTCGCATCGTTCTGTGCCTTGCAGACAACCTCGATCGTCTGTCCGAAAGCTGCCTGCCCCACATCGTCAAGGTGGACGCCATGCGCGTGGCCTGGGAGGTCTGCCGGCCTGACGTGCTGCGCTATTGCAGCCAAGTGGTCCCGGGCCGTGGGCGCGTCGTGAGCTGCCTTGCGGGCAACATCGACCGCCTGTCGCCGCAATGCCGGACGGCCATGCGCGATGCCCGTAGCGCGCTGGCAAACTGAAGGGGCCGGCGCGATCGCGGCGGCGGGCGGGCAAGCATTCACCGCGCAAAGGTATGGTACTGACGTGGCATATTAAATGAACACGGGCAGCGCACCGGAGTGCGACTGCCCATTTCTTTGCTTCTCGGCTTACCGCCATCCCTGTCGGGTGCATTCGCCGCTGGACGGCCGCGCGCCGACCCTTGATTTTGGCTCGCGTCACCCCGACAGTCTAGGCCGACGAGGTATTGCAGACGGCGCAAACAGGGACTGAGACACCATGGCGATGGATGCCGGCGAAATTGAACGCCTCATCAAGGATGCAATCCCCGACGCGACAGTGGTGATTGAGGACCTGCGCGGAGATGGCGACCACTATGCCGCGCGCGTGGTGTCGGCCGCATTCGAAGGCAAGACGCGGGTCCAGCAGCACCAGATGGTGTACGCGGCGCTGCAGGGGCGTATGGGCGGACAGCTTCACGCTCTGGCACTGCAGACGGCCACGCCCGCAGCTTGACCGGCGACCGCAGGGCGTCCAGGCCAGCGCTCATGAAAACGGGCTGGCGATAACGCGCTGGTGACAACGACAAGGGTGAGACATGCTCGACCAGGAAATTCAGGATTTCATCCGCAAGCGCGTCGCGTCAAAGGACGTGGTGCTCTTCATGAAGGGCTCGCGCCAGTTTCCGCAGTGCGGCTTTTCCAGTCAGGTCGTCCAGATCCTGGACTACGTCGGCGTCGAGTATGATGACATCAACGTGCTTGAGGACATGTCGATCCGCGAGGGCGTGAAGCAGTTCTCGAACTGGCCGACGATCCCGCAGCTCTATGTGAAGGGTGAGTTCGTCGGCGGCTGTGACATCATC
>CAZGNQ010000201.1:0-6884 GCA_964527285.1 uncultured Hyphomicrobiales bacterium
CTTGAGGCTGACGGGGCGCTCGGTGTGGGCGACGGTTGCCGCAATGAGGCGCTGGGCATGGTCCAGGTCGCGCATCAACGCCGAACCTGAAAGCCCCTTCGTCACCATGCGCGCCGGGCAACCCATGTTGATGTCGATGATGTCAGCGCCGAGGTCCGTCGCGATTTGCGCACCGCGCGCCATCCATTGCGCCTCACGCCCGGCGAGTTGGACGATGAGGGGGCGGCCCGGCGTCCGGGTCAGCCGCCGGGTGCGTTCCGCCACGCTGCGCGCGTCTGTTGCCGTGAGGGCAGAGCAGGCCGTCATCTCGCAAACAACCATGCCAGCGCCTGCTGCCGCCGCGCGATCGCGAAAGGGTGCGTCGGATACACCGGACATGGGGGCCAGCGCGACACGGTTTGCAAGGCACACACCGCCAATATGAAGTGGGGCGGCCAGCTTTGCCAAGACGTCCAATCTGGGCCCATAGCTTTGTTCATGACCGCCGGACAGGCGTGCATCGGACCGGTTCGGGGGTGGCACCTGGGTCATGGAAAGAGGTTCAGGCTCAAGCGTTAAACGGTGGATGTTTTGGCAGCAGGCGACGTCGGACGGCTTCGTGTCGTGGGTGGTTGTTCTGTGCGCGCGTGATGGCGGCGGCATTGCTGCTGCAATCTGACAACGCGGGCTTGCGTCACACTCTGGCAGCACGGCCACGCCTGCGAGCCCGCCCCAAAGGCGGTCACCCCGAGCTCGGACCACCGGGGCATGCTCCAACAGCAGGGTTGCGCTGCCATGCCAGACCCTGACACATCCGCACAACCCCGTGCGCCGTCGCCCATGCCGTCGAGACAGCCGCGCCTTTGCCTGCGCCCTGAGCGGCGGTTCGCGATGCCTGGACGGCGCCAGCCCCGTTGCACCACACCACTCCCAACACTTGAACCGGACACACGCCAATGACCATCGCCGCTGTCATCGTCGCTGCCGGCAGCGGTTCGCGCGCGCGCACGGACGCAGCGTCGCAAACCGCAAAACAGTACCGCAGCCTCGCTGGGCGCCCGGTTCTGCGGCGCACAGTGGAGGCATTCTTTGCCTCAAAGGCGGTCGAGCAGATCCAGGTGGTCATCGGGGTGGATGCGCAGGCGGATTACGCTGCGGCCATGGGTGATCTGGCGCATGCCGTGCTGCCACCGGTGGTTGGCGGGGCCGACCGGCAGGCCAGCGTCCTGGCAGGGCTTGAAGGGCTGGCCTCGCTCGCCCTGTCGCAGACCGCACCCGTTCCGACCGGCGTGATGATCCATGACGCGGCACGCGCGCTGATCTCACCGGCAGCGATCACCCGCATGGCTGGCGCGCTCTCTGCCGCGATGGCCCCCGGATCGGATGGCACGCAAGGCGCCACGGACGGGCTGCTGATGGCCGTGCCTGCGACCGACACCTTGAAGCGGGTGGATGCCGATCACCGCTGCCTTGAGACACTCGACCGCACCACAATCTGGCAAGCGCAGACGCCCCAGGCGTTCCCCTTCGCGGCGATCCTGGGCGCCCATCGCAATGCGCTGCGCGAAAGCGCGGACCGGTTTACCGACGACACCGCGGTACATGAATGGGCCGGCCATACCGTGCGTGTCATCGAAGGCGAGCGCACCAACTTCAAATTCACGACGCCGGATGATTTCCTCTTGGCAGAAGCGCTGTTGCGGGCGCGAGAGGCTGGTGGAGCCACGACCGAGGCACCGGCACCATCGACGACACCCGGCGCGCCACAGCCGCACACGCTGCGCATCGGCTCCGGGTACGATGTCCATGCCCTCGGGCCGGGCGATCACGTCATGCTGGGTGGCGTGCGGATCGCGCACACCCAAACGCTGCTTGGTCATTCTGACGCCGACGTTGTGCTGCACGCGCTCGTCGATGCGATGCTGGGCGCGCTTGGGGCCGGTGACATCGGCTCCCACTTCCCGCCGAGCGATCCGCAGTGGAAGGGAGCGGCTTCGCACATCTTCGTGGAGGCAGCGCGGGATTTGGTGACGGCGCGCGGCGGATCAGTGGTGAACGTTGATCTGACCGTGATCTGCGAGCGCCCCAAGATCGGGCCGCACCGCCTCGCCATGCGTGAACGCATCGCGGAACTGATTGATGCGCCGCTCGATGCGGTGAGTGTGAAAGCAACGACCAGCGAAAAGCTGGGCTTCACGGGCCGCGGTGAGGGCATCGCGGCGCAAGCCAGCGTCCTCATCTCACTGCAGTCCCGCTGACCGACGGTGCCGGAAAGTGCGCCACATTCGCGGCCGGGAGGGCCAATCGCCTCGCGCCAGAACCGCTTGCAACTGCATCTTTGCGTGTTCTGATGGTCCCACCCTGGACCGTGAGCGCAACGCCGCACCGCCGGGCGCAATGGACGCTCCCCTCAGAATCACAGCATCCACAATGCTGACGAATAGGACGTGGGGGCACCTATGGCGACGACTGCATCGCAAACAGACTTCTCAGTTGCCCAGGTTGGCGAGGCTTCGTCGGCGGAATGTGTGGCACTGCGGGTGCGCCGGATGAGCCGGATCATCACCCGGATTTATGACGAGGCGTTACGCCCCCTGAAGCTGACGGCCAGCCAGTTTACGCTGCTGTCCACGATCGCGCAGCAGGATGGTGTGACGGCTGCTGAAATCGGCGCTTCGTTGGATATTGAGAAATCGACGCTCAGTCGCAATCTCAAGCGTCTTGTAAGGCTCGGCTACATGAAGTTGGATCCGCCGGCTTGCCGGCACGGTCGTGGCCTTCATTTGACGCCGCTTGGCGAGGAAGCCATTATGAAGGCGTATCCGGTCTGGAAGGAAACGCAGGCTCGGGTCGAGGAGGTTTTGGGCAACTCGTCGCGCTCGACGTTTGATGATTTGCTCGTTCAGGCAGAAAAATTGTTTGCTGCCTAATTTGGCGGATGTTGCGTGTTTGCTTTTATTTCTGAAGTCGAGGACGAAGCTGTTAAGCTCGTTGCAGTGTTGAGTGCGCGTTCGGCTTCACTTGCTACTGTTGAGTCGTGCACTGGTGGCCTGATCGGCGCTGCCATCACCTCTGTTTCGGGGTCGTCCGCTGTTTATATTGGCGGCTGGGTGACTTACTCAAATAGCGCCAAGTCTCGCTTCGTCAGTGTGCCAGAACAATTAATCGCCCATCATGGCGCGGTGAGTCCGCCGGTGGCCAGTGCGATGGCGGTTGGCGGTCGCACATCGTGCGAAAGTGATTTTTCGATTGCTGTGACGGGGATTGCTGGCCCGGGTGGCGGCAGCGCGGCAAAGCCGGTGGGCTTGGTCTTTATTTCCGTTGCATCGAGCGCCGGGGTTGAGGTCCAAAAACAGACCTATGATCCAACCTGGTCGCGCGCAATGGTCCGCGGCGCCTCGGCCCGTGATGCTCTCGCCATGTGTCGAAGAATTGCCCAGCGCGATACGGCGCCAGCCGACTGACATCGCGGCGCACGAGGAGTGCCGTGCGCACTGACCGGGCGTAGCCACTTCGTGGTCGCCACCACATTCAAAGCTCAACGCCTCCGCAATGCGCGTGTCGTGTGCGCTCCCCCCCCTCGCAACGTGCAAACGGCAAGGCGCCGCTGTTCGGGCGCCTCCATGGCCGTGCGCAATCAACTGTCCGGGTGCGCAAGTGCAGCGCCGCCGACCGTCGCTGCCGCTGGTGACGCGAACCGCCGGCGCGTGCCGTAAACCGTGTTGGCCCGCGCCTCGAATGCGGATGAAAATTTCCGGAATGCGCGGTCGAAAAGGCCACCGACCAGCATCTGCAGGGAGCGGGAACGGAACTCGTATGAAATGTAGAAGACCACTTCGCAGCCGCGGGCGTGCGGCTTGAACTGCCAGCGGTTGTCCAGATTGCGGAACGGCCCATCAATGTACTGGGCACGGATCGCCAAGGTGGCGTGATCGAGGTCCACAGCGCTTGTAAACGTCTCATGGTAAACCTTGTAGCCGACACTCATGTCCGCAACAATTTTCTCCTGATCGCCCGTCCGGGTCCGGTCGCGGATGACGAGCCGCTCACACAGTGGCACGAACGCTGGATAACGCTCCACGTCAGCCACGAGGTTGAACATGTTCTGAGGCGTGTGCGCGACGATGCGCGAGGTGCGGAAGGTATTGGCCATCATGCTCTGCCCGTGACTGCGGTTGGTCTCCCCAACGCGCCGTGCGTCTTAACCCGATGACTGCCTGCGATGCGGCATAGTGTGCCGATCAGGCCCGCGCCCTGACATCACGCGCCATGTCTTCGCGCGCCAAGTCTTCATGCGTCATATCTTCACTTGCGGTGTTGTTTTTCATCCGAGCCAGCCGCGCTGCCTTGAGCCGGGCGAAATCGTCGTCCGCGTGGTATGACGACCGCGTCAGTGGGCTGGCCGAGACCAGCAGAAAGCCTTTCGCCAAAGCGGCCTGTTCGAGCGACTTAAACTCCTGCGGCGACCAGAACTTGGCGATGGCCGCATGCTTGCGCGTCGGTTGCAGATACTGCCCGATCGTCAGGAAATCGACGTCAGCAGAACGCATGTCGTCCATCACCTGCAACAACTCACTACGGCTCTCGCCAAAGCCAACCATGAGTCCCGATTTTGTGAAAATGGTGGGATCGAGCTGTTTGACGCGGTCCAGCAGCCGGAGGGAGTGATAATAGCGCGCGCCGGGCCGGATGGTGGGATAGAAGCCAGGCACAGTTTCCAGGTTGTGGTTGAAGACGTCAGGCCTCGCCTCAACCACAATCTCCAATGCGCCGGGCTTGCGCAGAAAATCCGGCGTGAGGATCTCAATCGTTGCTTCGGGCCGGGCTGAGCGAATGGCGCCAATGACGCGCGCGAAGTGGTTCGCGCCGCCATCCGGCAGGTCATCGCGGTCCACGGACGTGATCACGACATGCCGCAAACCCAGTTCAGCCACGGCGGCAGCGACGCGCGCAGGCTCGTCAACGTCGAGCGCCAGGGGCTGACCGGTGCGCACGTTGCAGAACGCGCAGGCCCGCGTGCAGATCTCACCCATGATCATCATTGTCGCGTGGCGCTTCGTCCAGCACTCACCAATGTTCGGGCAGCCGGCTTCCTCGCACACGGTGTGCAGGCCCTTTGAGCGCACGACCGCACGCGTCTCGAAAAACGTTTGCGAGGAGGGGGCCTTGACGCGGAGCCAAGCCGGCCGCCTGGGCTGAGGCGCACTGTCTGGCCGATGCGCTTTTTCCGGGTGGCGCGGCGATGCGGCTGCCGACGGTTCGCAGGCGGTGGTTGCGCCCGGGTGCTGGATGAGTGTTGCCATGCTCGCATCTGCCCTGCGTGTGTTGCCCAGGCGTAGGGAAAACAAGGGCACATCCATCACTTAGGCCGGGGGTGCGCCGCATGCCACCGCGACTTACAGCCCCGAGTGCCTGGAAAGCACCAGTGTTCGTTCAACGCCTGTCGAGAACTGTGGCGGACCTCTGGTTCAGGACACTTGGCCCGTCGTCGGGGACGGCGCCGCCTCACGACCTGTTTGCCAAACGGCGCGTCAGTTGGTCCCGCGCGTGGTCAACAAAACCGGCAAGATCAACGCCACGGGAGGTGCGCAAGCGTTCAGCCGCAATGATCTGGCGCAAACCGGTGACCGCTGTGTCGATCTCTGCGTTGACGATCACATAATCATACTCATGCCAGTGGCTCATCTCATCGCCCGCGCGGGCCATGCGCCCCGCAACCACGTCTGCCGGGTCCTGTCCGCGCATTTGCAGCCGCTGCTCCAGCGCGAGCGCGGAGGGTGGGAGGATGAAAACCGAGACAACGTCGGCGCCGGCGCTCGCCCGCAGTTGGCGCGCCCCCTGCCAGTCAATGTCGAACAGGACGTCACGCCCACGCGCGAGCGCGTCTTCAACCGGCTGGCGTGGCGTCCCGTAGAGATTGCCGAACACGCGCGCATGCTCCAGCAGCGCGCCGGATTGCTCCGCCGCGCGGAATTGCGCCTCGTCCACAAAGCGGTAATCGACGCCGTCGCGTTCCCCTGTCCGCGGTGGACGCGTTGTCATGGAGATGGAGAGTTGAAGGGCTGGCTCTTCGGTTAGGAGCCGCTTCGACAGGGTCGTTTTCCCGGCGCCTGAGGGAGATGAAATCACGAACAGCAGGCCGCGGCGGCGCAGCCGGTCATGGTGCGGTGCTTCTTGCGCTGAGCCCGAGGTTGCGTGATCCCGCGCGCCGGCCCCACCACCGCCGCCCGCATCGGCTGGCGCCTTGGCCTCGCCGCTCCACATGCGGTGGCCACCCACAATCAATGTTTCATTCAATATTCTGGACCTGCTCGCGGAGTTGTTCAATCAGCGTCTTAAGCGCCAGACCGGCCTGGGTCACTTCCAAATCGCCAGCCTTAGAGCAGATCGTATTGGCCTCCCGGTTGAACTCCTGACACAGGAAGTCGAGCGCCCGCCCGCAGGGTACACCGGAGGCCAGATGCTCGTGTGCGCTCGCCACGTGGGCTTGTAGCCGGTCGATTTCCTCCTGGATGTCGGCGCGATTGGCTGCCAGCACGGCCTCCTGATGCAGCCGTGCAGGCTCCAGCGGTTGCGCATCACTGAGCCAGCGCTCGATCTGGGTGGCAAGACGCTGTCGGATCGCTTCAGGATCACGGCCCGGCGCAGCCGCGATACGATCCACGGTCGCACTGATCTGGTCGAGGATCTCGCTCAAGACCCCGCCGATCTTTGAGCCCTCGGCGTGGCGTGCCGCTACCAGGTCCGCCACGGCCTCGTCCAACGAGGTCAGGATCGCCGCATTAAGGGCCGCCTGCGCCGTGGGGTCTGGATTGGCCTCGGCGTACTCCATGACGCCGCGCACGCTCAGAATGTCGGTCGCCTGCGCCGGGGCCATGGGGTGCAGCGTTTCAAGGTCCTGCAGA
>CAZGNQ010000202.1:0-6877 GCA_964527285.1 uncultured Hyphomicrobiales bacterium
ACGGTCACGAGATCAGCGCGACGATTGTCCGCCCGGCGAAGGGCGGTTACGCCGTCGCATTCGGTCAGAGCTTTCGTGATCGGATTGGCCTCTTCCGCCATCTTTACAATGGCGCTTACCACCGCAGCGTGGGGCGCGTGGAGCCGTTGGCCGCCGCCCGCGCCATTGGCGCGCGCTTGATGCGGTAACCGCAGTGCGGCGCTTTTGACTTCACCACTGTCCGCAAGCCTGAAGTGATGCCGAGCGTCGCTGCTCGCGCAAGCATCGCCTGAGAAATTGCACGCCAGTTGCCAGCCGATCGCACACGAGGTGTCCCACTTGGAAGCAATGATTAGGGGCTAAAAAACCATGCTCAAATAAAGCTCGAATGCGAGCGGCTGTTGCAGTGGGAACCGAACAAATTGATCAAACAGGTTTAGACGACGGTTGGAAGCGCCTGCCAAAGCCTTGCCCACGCAACGCAGTTTCGAGTTTGGATGGGCAAGGCAATGAGTACCCACACGGGTGACGGCAAGAACACGAAGTTTATCGTCGAGGCCGGCAGCGGCGCGACGATGCTTTCAGACGCTGGCGGCTGGGACAGGTTGGCATTCACGGGTGTCGAGGAAGCTGAACTGAGCTTCGCGCGCTCCGGTGACGACCTCGTCATTACCACCACCGGCGGTGACACGGTCACAGTGGCAGACCACTTTGTTGCAAGCATCGATCCCGGCACGGGCAAGGTGAGCCATCCGTCCGCAGTTGAGCGGTTGATCCTCGACGACGGCACCAAGATCGCCCTCAAGCGCGTATCCTTGAGCGACGACGGCACACAAGGCGATGATTTGGTCCTGGGGGCTCGCAAGCACGATGACCTTGCTGGCGGGGACGGAAACGACACCATCCAGGCCGGCCGTGGGCATGACACGCTGACAGGCGGTGCCGGTGATGACGTCCTGGAAGGCGGTCTCGGCAGGGATGTTTATGTTTTCCAGGCCGGCGACGGTGATGACGTGATCAGCGATGCCGGCGGGTGGCGGGACGCCATCGAGCTTGGCGAGGGCACAACGCTCGACGATGTCGTCTTCGGTCGCGATGGTGACGACCTCCACATTGATATTGGGAACGGCGACAGCATCCTGGTCGAGGATCATTTCGCAACCCAGTACAATGCTGATAAGGACACCTATCAGCGCAAGAATGCCATCGAGACGCTGCGGTTTGCGGACGATACGGAATTTAATCTCCGCCGTGATGTCGAAATCGTCGAGAACGGGACCACCGGCGACGACCTCATCCTTGGCTTCCGCCGGGCAGACACCCTGTCGGGCGCCGAGGGCAACGATACGATCCGTGGGTTCGCCGGTGCTGACGTGCTCGATGGCGGAGCCGGCGACGACATCCTGGAGGGAGGCCGCGGTAAGGACACCTACCTGTTCGAGGCCGGAGATGGTTCGGACATCATCCGTGAGGAAGGCGGCTGGCGCGACGTTATCCGTCTCAGCGACGATTTCACGGCCGATGACGTCGCGTTCTCGCGCGATGGCGATGATCTGATCATCGACATGGGCAACGGCGATGCCATCACCATCGAGAACCACTTCGCTGAAACGCTTAACGAGAACGGCAAGGCCCGGCGTCTGGAGGCAGTCGAGCAACTGGAGTACGCCAACGGCGACACGGTCAATCTGCGCCGGCTTGATCTTGAGACGGACGGTGTGGAGGAAAATCCGGGCTTTTCCGGGGGGCTGACACCAGTGGTCAGCGTTGGCGTTACGCCGCTCCCGGGGCCTGTCGCGCAGGGCACTGACGACAATGATGTCATCGATGTCGCTGCAGGCGTCGGCACGGTCTACGGCAACGGCGGCAATGATAAAATCTCCGCCGACGGTGTGCCGCTTGCCCAGTACGGGATTGCGATCTCGGTGACCCTGCCCGAAGGCGCACCGTCCTCCACACTCGCAATCACACTGGTGGGCCTGCCGGGTGATGCCGATTTGTCAGCCGGTGTGCGCAACGCTGACGGCACATGGACGCTGACGCCGGCCGATCTGCAGAGCCTGACGATGACCACGCTCGACGCCGACGGATTTGATTTCAGCGCCGTTGTCACAGCCACGGCCACGGACGGCAGTGGCCTGACGTCGACCACGGCCGCTGCGGTGACCGTCATGCCTCTGATTGAGCCTGAAGGGCTCAACCTTCACGGCGGCAGCGGCGACGATTTCATCACCGGCTCGGATGGCGCGGACAACATCTTTGGCGAGGCCGGCGACGATACGCTGTTCGCCGGGGTGGGTGACGACCTCGTGTTCGGCAACGATGGCGCTGATGAACTGTTTGGTGGCAGCGACGCGTCCCAGCTCTTTGGCGGCGACGGCGACGATGCGCTTTACGGCGGCACGGGCGCCAACACGCTTTACGGCGAAGCCGGCAATGACGAGCTCTATTCCGGCGAGGGGGACAGCACGCTCTTTGGCGGTGACGACAACGACACCATCTTCGGCGGATCGGGCAACATTCAGGTCTTTGCCGGCGCGGGCGATGACATCGTCTACGGTGGCACGGGCGTGGGCACGGCCTTTGGCGAAACCGGCGCCGATACGCTCTACGCCGGGGATGGCACCAACGCCCTGCACGGCGGTGCCGGCGACGATGTGCTGTTCGGCGGCACTGCGACGTCTGTGCTCAACGGGGGTGACGGCAACGACACGCTGCACGGCGGCACCGGTGACGTGACGCTCAACGGCAATTGGGGCGACGACGCCATCTACGCCGGTGAGGGCGCCAACACTGTTGTCGGCGGCGGCGGCAGCGATCTGCTGGTCTCAGGCGGCGGCGCGACAACGTTCGTATGGAGCGTTGACGACGTGATCAACGCCGATGGCCAGAGCGTCGGCTTCGACGTGGTGGTTGATTTCACAAGCGCCGATGCGATCGACCTTTCAGGCCTTCTGGGGGGCGATGGCGGAGCACAAAGCGCGCGCTTTGCCGACAGCGACGCCGGCTCGGTGCTCTCCGTCGACTTTGGCGGCGAGATCGGCGTCAAGGACGTGGCTGTGTTCCAGGATGTCTTCGGCTTGGATCTGAACGACCTCACCTGACGTCCTCGCTTGGCGGATACTCAATGCAAAAGGCGGCTCCCATCGGGGCCGCCTTTTTTTATGTTGGAGTACTGGAACCACTGGCAGCCGTTAGACCCGGCCTTTCCAGGGAATGAGCCAGCGCTCCGTGCGGCGCATCAGCACCTCGATGAGGAAACCGATCACGCCGATCACGATGATCCCGATCAGCATGATGTCCGTGCGCTGAAACTTGGAGGCGACCGTGATCATCTTGCCGATGCCTTTTTCGGCCGCGACCAGTTCGGCAGCGACGACCGTGCCCCAGCACACCCCCATGGCGACACGCGCGCCAATAAAGATCTCCGGCAGTGAATTCGGAATGATCACCTTGGTGAGGATCTGAAACTTGGAGGCCCCAAGCGAATAGGCGGCATGCACCTTCGATATGGCCACGCCCGAAACACCGGAGCGCGCAGCAATCGCCATGATCCACAGCGCGGCCAGGAACAACAGGCCGATCTTTGATTCCTCACCGATGCCGAACCAGATGATGAACAGCGGAATGAGCGCCAACGGCGGCACCGGGCGCATGAATTCGACGATCGGATCGAACCAGCCTCGGAACCAATCGCTCAATCCCATGGCATAGCCAAGCGGGATGCCCACAAGGGTGCCGAACAGAAAGCCCATAACCACGCGAAACAGCGACCAACCGGTCTGCTCGGCCAACGTGAAACCCTGAAAGTCCTCCGTCAGGATCGCCACGAACTGCTGATAGACCTGCTCTGGCGGCGGCAGCCAAATGGCCTCCATCTGCATGCCGGGGTCGGGCGTGAAAATCAGCGTGCCGCGCCGGCTCATGGCGACCGTGCCATCGGCCACAGCAACCCGACCACCGGGCGCGATCGACTGGCCCTCCACGGCGACCACCCGCGCGCCCTCGCCGTCGTTGGCTTGCGCCTTGATCAGGCGCTCGCGCCGGGCCGCAACCGTCAGGACATCGGGCTGTGCAAAGCCGTTCCCGATGTCCGCGCCGGCGCCTGGCTCAGGTTTGGCCGCATCCTCGCCAACCTTGTGGACACGCGCAAACACGCGCGATGTTGCCCGTTCGCCGGCCTCATTTTCGCTCGTGTAGCTGAACGAGGTGTCACCCAGGAACGGCCCTGGGACGGTCAGCGGCGCGAGGCTGGAGCCCGTGAAGGCGCCCCAGATGAAAAAGATGGTGACGATGGAGAGGATGGACGCAAAGCGATTGGCGCGTACCGTGCTTTCGTCACCAAAGGTCACCGTCTTGAGTTTGTTGAAGCCCGATTGCAGGCCCAACCGGAAGGCCCTGGCCAGCAGGCGATAGGCGAAAAAAGCGCCGATGAAAATCGCAGCATAGAGAAACAGGACGTTCATGCCGCCGCCTCCGCCCGGCCCATGATTTCTTCTTCCATGTTCCAGATCATTTCCAGGATTTCTTCGCGCTTGTCGGCATAGCCTGGCATTTTCTTGATTTCGCGCAGGTCCGCATGCACGCCGTCGTGTGCGAAAGGCAGCATCTCATCGCGGTGCACCCGGCCCGGTCGCGGCGCCATCACCAGCAGTCGCTCGCCCAGCAAAAGCGCCTCTTCGACGGAATGCGTGATCAGGATGATGGTCTTGCCCGTCTCTTTCCAGAGTTTCAAAACGAGGCCTTGCATCTTTTCGCGTGTCAGCGCGTCAAGCGCGCCCAGCGGCTCGTCCATCAGGATCACGTCAGGATCGTTGGCAAGACAGCGGGCAAGGGCGACCCGCTGCTGCATGCCGCCCGATAACTCGTAGATTGCCTTATCGCCAAAATCCTGCAGACCGACCGTGCGCAGCAGGTCATCGACGCGGTCGCTGATTTCGGCCTGAGGCACGCCAGCCATTGCCGGCCCGAAGCCAACATTTTTGCGCACGTTCATCCATTCAAACAGGGCGCCCTGCTGAAAGACCATGCCGCGCTCTTTGTCAGGGCCGGTGACGGCGTGACCGTTCAACTCCACCCGCCCTTCTGTGGGCGCGAGAAAGCCGGCGACGATATTGAGCAGAGTGGTCTTGCCACAGCCCGATGGGCCGAGGACGGACATCAGCTGGCCGGCGGGAATGTCGAGACTGACATTTTTTAGCGCTTGCACGGCGGTGCCGTTTGGCAGCTCAAAGCGCATTGAGATGTCGTCGATCTTCAGGCTCTGCATCCGTCCTCCGCACAAAGGGGCCGCCCGGTGTTTTCATTTTGGGGGGCGCGTTCAACCACGGCGTGGGCTGAACCTGGCACACACAGAACACGCTGCGCGCGCCGCAAAAAAGGCGTGGCCGGTCAATGCAGGCCACGCCGTGTTATCATCCGGTCAGCGCCGGCACACCATGGTGCGCAGGTGACCGGAAACCGCTTGTTTTACTGGGAGCCGCGCTGGGCTGCAGCGAGGGCCGATGTGCTGACAGCGCTCTCGTAGGTGTCGCGCGCCGCCTTGATCTGGTCCTGCTCGACGAAGAAGTCGGCCACTTCCTTCAGGAAAGTCTGCGTGCCGCCGCCGAGCCACTTCTCGCTCAGCTGCTCATCGACCGAGGGAAACGCGAAGCCGGCGAGCGTGGAACGCGCCGCATCGACCTCCATGCCGGCGTCTTTTGCGATCACGGGCAGCATTTCGTCAGCATCGGAGAGAAACTTCTTGTTCATCTTGGCCGTCACCGTGACGAACTTGGCCAGAAGCTCTGGCTGCTCCTTGGCAAAGCTCACCGGCACAGAGGTGACGTCAAACACCTGGATGCCCAGCTCTTCTTTTTCTGCGCCTGTCAGCAGCACGTTGCCGTACTCCTTCATGCGGCGCAGCGCACCGCCCCAGCCACACACCATGTCGATGCTGCCTTGCGCGATGGCCGCGGCACCGTCAGCCGGTGCCATGTCCACGATCGTCATGGTGGACGTGTCCACCTCGAAGTGTGCCATCTGCTTGAGGAAGCCGTAGTGCGCGGCTGTTCCGATCGGCACGCCGACCTTTTTGCCTTCCAGGTCCTTGGCGTTCGTCTTGTCGACCTCAAGCGCCGACTTCACCACGCAGTTGTCGTTTTCGGAGTAGGAGACGGCCACGTCTGCGATCTGCAGGTCCTGGCCGGCCGATGTGGCGACAACGAACGGCGGCACGCCCTGGCTGACGGCGATCTGCACGTCGCCTGACGCCATGGCGGCTGACATGGCCGTGCCGGTGTCAAACGCCCGCCAATTGATCTTCACACCCATCTCTTTGTCGTAGATCCCCTTCACCTTGGCGTACTGGAAGGGCATCGGCCACTCCAGGAAGTAGGCCACAGTGATCTCGTCCATGGCGTGGGCTTTGGGGGCCGAAAAACCAACGGCGAGGGTGGCGGCGGCGGTCAGGGCCAACCCAAGCTTCCGGCTGAATGTGCGGCCAAGTTTACAAACAGGCATGCGTTACACCTCTTGATCGTGCGGGCTTGCGGCCGGCGTTGGCGCGGTGGTCAGGGCCCTGGGCGTGCGCTTGCGGGCCGGCTTGCGGCAACGGCGGTCCGGGCGCCATCCGAAGACGTGGAATGAGCCCTGTCAATGCTCAGATGACGGCCGTGTGACGGCGGGCGTTGCTCGATCCTACACCAAGGTTGTGTGCTGGAGCCGTCATGGCAGGCGGCCGCATCGGATGCACACCCGCGTCGCAGCCGTCGCTGTGACCGGCCGTTTCACCTGAACGTGGTGTTTTGCAACGTTGCGATCGGGCGCCACATCTCAAGAAAAACGACGCCAGCCCCGCCGCTCCTTGTTAATCCAAGGCAACGCATTCGTGGGCGCGAATGTCTGTCATGGAATTGTT
>CAZGNQ010000203.1:0-6876 GCA_964527285.1 uncultured Hyphomicrobiales bacterium
GGGCCCTGGGCAGGGACACAACCTTGCCAGATATGTCACCGCGCGGATGGGGGGCCGGGGGTGGGGCCGACGAGGGGGTGAGCGTGCCGAAACAGACCACGCCGAAAGCAGTGCCGGCGGCCACTGGGGCCTTCTCGCCGTTCGAATGGAAGCTCGCGCTGCGCTACCTGCGCGCCCGGCGCAAGGAGGGCTTCATCTCCGTCATCGCCGGCTTTTCCTTCCTCGGCATCATGCTGGGCGTGGCGACGCTCATCATCGTGATGGCGGTCATGAACGGCTTTCGCGCCGAGCTGTTCGATAAGATCCTCGGCGTCTCCGGCCACGCATTTGTGCACAAGGTGGGTGGTAACTTCACGGACTTTGAAGACATCGCCGCCCGCGCCGCCCAGGTGCCGGGTGTGCGCCGGGCCATGCCGCTCATTGATGGTCAGGTGATGGTGTCCGGTCCTGGCGCCAGCGTCGGCGGGCTCGTCAAGGGCATGGGCGGCGCGGACGTCCGTGCGCTGCCGCTCGTCGGCCAGAATGTGATTGACGGCTCGCTCGATGGTTTTGACGACCGCGCAGCGATCGCCGTGGGCGCACGGCTGGCGGCCAATCTGCGCGTCGGCGTGGGCGATGCGATCACGCTCATCAACCCGCGCGGCAAAACGACGATCTTCGGCACCAAGCCCAACATCAAGCAGTATCCGATCGCCGCCATCTTCCAGATCGGCATGTCGGAGTATGACCGCTCCATCATCTACATGCCGCTGAACGAGGCGCAGAAGTTCTTTGCATCGCCCGGCCGTGTGGGCGTGATTGAGCTGATGGTGGAGGACCCCGAGGCGATTGATACGGTGTCTGCCGGCGTGCGCGCGGCCGCTGGCCCCACGGTCACCATCTCCGACTGGAAGGACCGCAACGCCGGCTTTTTCACGGTGCTCGATGTCGAGCGCAACGTGATGTTCATCATCCTCAGCCTGATCGTGCTGGTGGCTGCGCTCAACATCATCTCCGGCCTGATGATGCTGGTGAAGGACAAGGGGCGCGACATCGCCATCCTGCGCACCATGGGCGCCACGCAAGGCGCGGTGATGCGCATCTTCCTCATCACCGGCGCCAGCATCGGCGTGATCGGTACGGTGGTCGGCCTGGGGCTGGGGCTGTTGTTCTGCGCCTACATCGAGGAGATCCGGCAGTTCGTCAGCCTGTTGTCCGGCACAAAGCTGTTCGACCCGGACGTCTACTTCCTCGCCAGGATGCCGTCCAAGATCGACGTGGGCGAGACCATTGGCATCGTGGTGATGGCGATCGTCATTTCGGTGCTGGCGACGCTTTATCCGAGCTGGAAGGCGGCGCGGCTCGATCCTGTGGCAGCGCTGCGATATGCGTGACGCGAAGTGGGCGCAACGTTTGCGGGCGGACCGGCTGGACGGATGATGGGCTGGCGTTGACGCTGCACCACTGCGATCCTGGCATGGACGGCGGTGCTCGGAAGCTCCGGGTTGCGTGTGGTTCTCGTGTGGTGATCCAGAAGTCCGCTGGAGCAAGCCGCACACTGTCGGGCGAACTTCGGAATTTCAAAACCACACGACAATCATAAGTTTCTCGTGTCCGAAAAGAACCAGAAGTTCGTTCAACGTCTGCCGAGAACCGTGATGAACTTCTGGTTCAGGACACGAGGAACGCATAGATGCATGACACCACCACAGCCCTGATTGTGGTGAGTGCCGTCAGCCGCAGCGCCTACGCTTGGCGGCGATCTGTGATCTGGAGGACCTGCAATGCATCTGCGGGGCAAATTGGGCTCGAGCGTCGGCGCTCTTATCGTTTTGCTGGTGTTGCCGCTACCGCTGGCGCACGCTGGACCTTATTCTCGGGTCGTGCAGGTGGGAGATCGGCTGTGCCTGGAGACCCACTACCACAGATGGCGTGGGCAGGGCCGAACAGAGTCAATCGCCGCGCTCAACGCCGTAGGTGGGTGGAGCGACTTCACTGCAGCCGAATATGGTTTCCGGTGGGCCAGATTTGCGTTGGCGGAAAACCAGTCAGTTGAGTGCAGCCACTTCCGGGGGCGTTGGACCTGCACCGCACGGGCGCGGCCGTGTCGGCAGTTCCGCGGACAGGGGGTGCTCGGCCGCCGCCTCAGAGATCGCCTCAACGCGCCGTTGCCGCACCGGTGGTGAGGCCGAGCTCCCACGTCGTAACGCCATCATTTCACATTGGTTCTGGCAGAGCAGCGAACGCGGGCGCCAGTGCCAAGGGCGGCACCACGCCCAGGCCAACTCGCCTGCGCCCGCCACAGGAGCCACAAATGGACCAGATCTTGGCGCACGCCGCGCCCGGCTCCGACAGCGCGCGGGAACAGGTGGCCGCCCTTCATCTCGACAGCCTGGAGCGCACTTTTACACAAGGTGAGCGCACGCTGCATGTGCTACGCGGCGCAAGCGCATCGCTGAATGCGGGTGAGGTTGTGGCGCTGGTGGGGCCATCCGGCGCCGGAAAATCGTCTCTTCTTCATATGGCGGGACTGCTTGAGCGGCCCGACGCGGGCACCGTACATGTTGCCGGGCGCGACACGGGCACCATGGGCGATGGCGAGCGCACGGCCGTCCGCCGCGCGCAGATCGGCTTCGTCTATCAGTTCCACTGCCTGCTGCCGGAGTTCTCAGCCGAAGAAAACGTTGTGCTGCCGCAGATGATCCTGGGGCGCAGCGAGAAGGACGCCAGCGCGCGCGCGATGGAACTTCTCAGCCATCTTGGGCTCGCCGCCCGGGCCCACCATCGCCCGGCGGAACTCTCAGGCGGTGAGCAGCAGCGCGTCGCTATCGCCCGCGCCCTCGCCAACGCCCCCAGTGTTCTGCTGGCCGACGAGCCGACAGGAAACCTCGACCCCGACACGGCGGAACGTGTGTTCGATGAACTGGTGGGACTGGCCAGATCATCCGGGCTGGCAGCCCTCATCGCCACACACAATCTGGAGTTGGCGCGCCGCATGGATCGCATTCTCCGGCTGGACCACGGGTTGCTCATTGAGGGGGCGTCGGCTGAGGGCAAGCGTGCACCAACGCTCCCAAGCGGTGGGGATGGATTATGAAATCGCGCTTTCTCGCACTTGTTCTGGGGTTGTGCGGTCTCGTCAGTTGGGCGGTCGGGTCGTCCACGGTTGCGCTGTCCGAACCGGCCAAGCTGCTTCTGGCCGTTGCGTCCAACGATCAGTATGCGCTCAAGCCGACGAACCCCATCCAACTGCGCGTCCTGGAGGCGTGGCGACGCGCCATTGCGGCCCCTATTATCCCTGGGCGCGCCCCCGCCTTTGCGCTGGTGCCCCAGTCTGATGTGCCTGCGCCGCTTCAGCGCCGGTTGACGATGCCGTTGTCCAGCCCGTCGATCCTCGATGCCGTCAAGCGGTCCGGGCTTGAAGTGGATGGTGTCATCAGCACAACGGTTTACGCGCGGGCCGTTCAGGGGCGCAATGGCTCTGAAAGCCTTCTGCAACTGCGGCTCCTCACGGAGGTTTTTGACGCTGCGTCCGGCCGCAGGCTTGCAAACGACGACCGTGGCACCGGGCGCGAACGTATCGTAATGCCACCCTGTCAGGACGCTGCCGGCAATGCTGACCCTGAGTGCATCCAGCAGTTTGTCAGTGCGCGCGCCGTGAAACTGAGCGAGGAGGCAGCGCGGCAGATTGCACTGACGCTGACCGCGCTGCTGGCCCGATGATGTTTTCGCGCGCTGATGGTCGTGGATGGGCCTTCGAAGCGGTTCAGAGCCATCAGGGCCATCGACGCTGCAGTGCGCAGTCGAACGTCAGGGGGTGGTGGAATGGCCGCCGCGAAAGCGGTGTCAATGCGCACTCGGCGGGCAGGCTGCATCGTGGCCACTGAGAGCGATGTCGGGAACTTCGGGGCGGGCAATCCCGATCATGGCGCCACGCCGGCCGCGGCAGTCACGACGGACCGCGCGGCCCCCTGCCATAGCATGTTGCCAAGCCCTCGCAGGCCGGCACGCCGCCGCCTCGCGCTTCTCACGCCTGAAGATGTGCAGAGTTTGCGCGCACCTTCGGCCGTGCCGCCACTGGGGGATTATAATCCGCCCCTGGAGCCGTTTCTGTCGCTCGTTTTTGCCAATGACGACCTGTTGGTGTTTGATAAGCCGTCAGGCCTGCTGACCGTGCCGGGACGGGATCCGGCGCACGGCGACTGCCTGGAGCGCCGCGCCAGGACGGCCTATCCTGAGGCGCGGCTCGTGCACCGGCTTGATAAGGACACATCGGGCCTCGTCGTCATGGCGCGCTCGGCGCGGGCACAACGCCATCTTGGCCTCCAGTTTGAGCGGCGCCACGTGGCGAAGAGCTATATTGCGCGCGTTTGGGGCGACCTTGCTGGAACGGCGCAGGCCCACTGCGGCGTGGTGAATGCGCCGCTGCGCTGTGACTGGCCGAACCGCCCCCGCCAGATCATCTGCCATCGCCATGGACGCAGCGCGCTGACGCAGTGGCACGTGGAAACCAAAGAGCGCCTGGAAATGACCCTGCGAGTGCGCCAGGGACGCGATGTTGAGATTTCAAGCGTCGGTGGTGTGGCGACCCGCGTGCGGTTGCATCCCGAAACAGGGCGCTCCCACCAACTGCGGGTGCATATGCTGGCGTTAGGCCACCCCATCCTGGGGGACGCGCTTTATGCGCACCCGCGCGCCCACCGTGCTGCGCCGCGTTTGCAGTTGCATGCCGCTCGCCTCACGCTGTATCGCCCCAGTGATGGAAAACGCGTGACGTTCGAGGCGCCCGTGCCTTTCTGACTGATGTCTGTACGGGAGACGCAAGCGCAATTGCGTTTCCGGTCCCATTGCGCGGCAACCGGATTATAATCAATTCGACGTACCCTGATGAGACATCAGCAAGGGAGCGGCGAGCATGGGCGCGTGGGGCACGGGTGTATTTTCAGACGACTTTGCATGCGACGTGCGCGAGGCCTACCGCGATGCGATCATCGCCGGGCTGACGGCGAGCGCCGCTGAGGAACAGGTCATCGCTGCCTTGGCCTGTGACGGCCACGACGGCATCGAGGCCAGCACGTTCTGGATTGCGCTTGGCCTTGCCGAGCACGAGGTCGGGCGCTTGAGCGATGCCACGCGCGAGCGGGCGATCGCTGCGATCGACACCGAAGACAATCTCCGGGCATTCCGAGATCTTCTGGACGGGGATGCGCAGGACGCAGCACTGTTGCAGGCCCGCGAACGTGCCTTGCAGACGGCCCGCGCAACGCTGCTCAAGCCACAGCCCAAGCCCAAGAAGCTGCGCGGCCGGCGGCCACCCCCCTACACGGCCATAAGTTGGGAAGTGGGTCGCCTCTACGCCTTCAGGGGAATGCGCAATGTCGCGGTGCTGCAGGTGGTCGAGGTGCGTGATGCCCAAGCGCTGGGCGGAGATTATCTCAAGATCAAGGACCCTGCCTTTGTCGGCGAGCCCGTGGTTGCTGTTATGGACTATTGGTCCAGCGAAACACCGCGTTCGCAAGCGTGCAATGACCTGCAACACGCTCGCCGTTTCGCTCTTGCGCCAACGGGCGAGGCGTATCCCGATGAGCCCGTGCGGTTTGCTCCGTTCCTCCAGAAGCAAGCGGACTTCAACCCTGAGTGCATCGTGCCATTGGGGGTGACCCTGGCGCTACCGGAATTGCGGGACGTCTTCGGCAATATGAACCCCAACTGGGCGCATCTGGAGGATTATCTTGAGAGCATTTTCGCGGCGGACGACGATGGCGACTTGGACTTTGAGATTGAAATCCTGGGGCAATAAAAAAAGGCGCCATGAGAGCTTGTGCGGCTCGCCTTGAGATGCCGAACAGTCTCTGGCGCTCTCGTTTTCCGTTCTTTTTTTTCGCTCCAAGTGATCCCGTCTGAAGCGCAAGAGCTCTGGAAGGTGGCGCCCCACCAACGCGGGACCGGGGACGTGATGCAACGGCTCGGACTGGGGCCTTTTCGCCCCAGCACCCGAACCCCATGCGTGCCACATCAGCGCTTGGAGAACTGGAAGCTCCGGCGCGCTTTGGCCTTACCGTACTTCTTACGCTCCACGACGCGGCTGTCGCGGGTGAGCATGCCCGCCTTCTTCAGCGCCGGCCGCAGCTCCGGCTCGAAATGTGTGAGGGCCTTGGCAATGCCGTGGCGAACAGCACCGGCCTGACCGGACAACCCACCGCCGGTGACGGTACACACCACATCGATCTGCGACAGGCGGTCCACCAACTCCAGCGGCTGCTTGAGCACCATCTGAAGCACCGGACGGCCGAAATATTCCGTGTGGTCCTTCTTGTTCACAGTGATTTTGCCGTGGCCAGCTTTCACCCAGACACGGGCACAGGCGTCCTTGCGCTTGCCAGTGGCGTAGGAGCGGCCCAGTTCGTCCACTTTGCGCTCGTAAAAGGGCCCCTCGGTTTCGCCTCCCTCGGGGATGGCGCCAGCGGTGGCGTCTTTGAGCTGGGAGAGATCGTCAATCGTTGTTTCGGTCGTTTCAGCCATTTGCGTGTCCCTGCCGGCGGTGCGCTCGGCCTGCGTTGT
Source organism: uncultured Hyphomicrobiales bacterium (assembly GCA_964527285.1). Lineage (GTDB taxonomy): Bacteria > Pseudomonadota > Alphaproteobacteria > Rhizobiales > CAZGNQ01 > CAZGNQ01. Next base: position 6,541 of record CAZGNQ010000203.1, read on the forward strand.
TCATGGTTATCGCCGGCCCACTGATGAGCCGGGTGGGCTGGGAGCGTCGCAGCATGCGCGCGCCGATCCCTGTGCCAACATCATCAGTCCCACTGGCCTTCGCGCAGCGCGTTCTTGGCGTTGAGCGCCTTGACGTCCAGTGGCTTGGGCTGCTGCGCCTCGTGGGGATGCTCCGGGCCAGCATAGATCTTCAGGTTGGAGAGCTGCCGGCGCGACAGCGGTCCGCCGGGCAACATGCGCTGCACTGCTTTTTCCAGCACGCGCTCAGGAAAGCGGCCGTCGAGAATCTTGTCGGCCGTTCTTTCCTTGATGCCGCCCGGATAGCCCGTGTGCCAG
>CAZGNQ010000204.1:0-6841 GCA_964527285.1 uncultured Hyphomicrobiales bacterium
CCGACTGCCGTGAGGGGCCCGCGAACCGCAAGGCAGCCTGACCGCCGGCCGTCGGGCCCACCCGAACCTGCCAGCGTCGAGCCGAGGACAGCCACAACAGCCTGCCAGCGCGACGTGGAGTGCTTTAATCGGCGCGTTGCGCGCCGGACACGGCCGGCCGCACGAGATTGCTTTGCGCAAGGCCCATGAGTGAGCGTGCCATCGCGCGTGTCGGTGCGACGCGTTGGCGTGCCGGTTGCGGCGCACGCGGCAGCACCGCTGCTGCGCCTGCGGCCATTGGCGGTGTCTCCAGTGCGCTGCGCGTCGTGATCTCGCGTGGTGTCGATGTCGCGGCAAACTGAGGCGCTTTGGCATCTGGATCCGGCGCATCATCCTGGCCGTCGCCCTGGATCAGGCCAACCACGCCGGTGCTGTGCGCCGCGGTGCCGCGGTCGATCGACAGACCGCCACCCACATACTCGCCCCCCTGACAGACGCGGACGAACTGGCGTGCGAGCAGTGCCTCACTGCCGGCATCGACCGCAACGAACTTGCGGCCGCGCCCATCCGTCCAATCGAGCAAGAGGTTTTGTGCCTCAACGCGAGCGGCGGCAGACATCCCGCAAAAGATGCTGTGGTGCCGATCAGCGATATAGACCCGGTCCGCCACGGGCGAATTCACAAGCGCCAACGTGCTCAGCGCAAGCGCCCAGACCGGACGACGCTCAAATTGGCCGCCCTGCCAGAACTGCTCGGCGAGGCTGAGCTGCGCTTGTGCGTCGCCCTGGCGCGAAAGCGTGGCAAGCCAGTGCTTCGCCGCCTCGGTATCCTGGCCACCGCCGACACCGTTCAGGTACATCTGGGCGAGTTCGAATTGCGCATCGCGAATGCGCAGATAGTTGGCCGCATAGAACATCCAATCCCGCGCCAGTTCAGCATCCGGGCGAATGCCGGCGGACGCGAGCCCATCGCGATAGATGCGCGCAGTGTGGATGGCCGCGTGGGCCACGTACCGTTTGATCTCATTCTGGAAGGGGTCGATCTGCTGGTAGTCCGTCGCGAACGCTTCAAACCTGCGGAACGCCTCACCTGGGTCACGCCCGGGATTGCGACGGTCCGCCAGCAGCCACGCGAGGTAGAACTTGGCGTGGACATCTCCGCTGGCCGCGCCTGCCCGCAACATCGCCTCAGCGCGCGCAAAGTCCTGGCGGCGCATCGTCTCCATCGCCTCACGCAGAAGGCGGGCCTGCGCATCACGCGTCGTGGGCACGGGATAGGACGTGTCAGCGCTGCTGCGCCCCGTGCCGCCAGCCTCAACCGCAACCGGTGCCGGCACGTTGTCGACCGGAACATTCAGTGGCTCAACGGCCACCGGACCGCTCGCGTTCGCGCGCGTCAAGCCAAGCTGCGGCCCCGAAGGCAACAGGGCAGCAGCCGCCGGCAGACCAACGATGAGACCCGCCAGCGCCACCGTCGCAAGCGCGCGTCTTATCGGCTTTGCCTTGGCCAGCATCAATCGCACCTGGCTCCGTTTCGGCCGCATGCCCGTTCCCCTTTCACATCTTGGGGCTTTAAATGTCAGCGTAACAGACAACTTCCGCCTGTCCCCCTGGATGTGTGACTGCGCCGGTCCGCGCCGGACCGACGAGCTGGGCGTATTTCTGCAAAGCGCCCGTAGTGTGTTGCGTTTGGCGCGGCTGCCAGTTTGCGCGCCGCTGTTGCAGGATGTCATCACTCACGTTCAGGTCGATCGTTCCGGCCTCGGCGTCGATGCTGATCGTGTCACCATCTTCGACGAGCGCGATCGGTCCCCCCACCGCAGCTTCCGGGCCAACATGGCCAATGCAAAAACCGCGCGTGGCGCCGGAGAAACGTCCATCCGTGATCAGAGCGACAGAGTCGCCCAGGCCCTGGCCGTAGATCGCCGCGGTCGTCGACAGCATTTCCCGCATGCCGGGCCCGCCCTTGGGCCCTTCGTACCGGATCACGATGACCGTGCCTTCCGAGATCTCCTTGCGGCGGACAGCCTCGAAGGCATCCTCCTCACAATCGAAACAGCGCGCCGTGCCGGTGAACTGCAGGTTCTTCATGCCGGCCACTTTGACGATGGCGCCATCGGGAGCGAGTGATCCCTTGAGGCCGACAACACCGCCAGTGGGGCTCAACGCCTTCGCCACCGGGTAGATAACATCCTGATTTTCATTGAAAGTAATGTCAGCGATGTCGTCTTTCAGGGTCGCTCCCGAAACTGTGAGGCAGTCCTCGTGGAGGTAGCCACCATCGAGCAACGCGCGCAGGATCATGGGCACGCCGCCCACCTCGTAAACGTCCTTGGCAACGTATTTGCCGCCGGGTTTCAGATCGGCGATGTAGGGCGTGCGGCGGAACACTTCCGCGACGTCAAACAGGTCGAACGCAATGCCCGCCTCATGTGCGATGGCCGGCAGGTGCAGCGCGGCATTGGTTGAGCCGCCGGTGGCCGCCACGATGGTCGCCGCGTTCTCGAGCGCCTTGCGCGTCACGATATCACGCGGGCGGATGCCATTGGCGACGAGGCGCATGACGGCGCGCCCACTGGCTGCCGCAAAGGCGTCACGGCTCTCGTAGGGCGCGGGCGCCCCGGCAGAGTGCATCAAGGCCAGCCCCATGGCCTCGGAAACGCACGCCATGGTGTTGGCTGTGAACTGCCCGCCGCATGAGCCTGCACTGGGACACGCCACACATTCCAGCTCACGCAATTCCTCATCGGACATCTTGCCGGCCGCGTGCTTGCCCACGCCCTCAAACACATCGACGACCGTGACGTCCCGCCCCTGGAATTTGCCCGGCAGGATCGAGCCGCCGTACATGAACACGGACGGCACGTTCAGCCGCACCATCACCATCATCATGCCAGGCAGAGATTTGTCGCAGCCGGCGAGGCCAACCATGGCATCGTAGGCGTGGCCGCGCATGGTCAGCTCAACGCTGTCAGCAATCACCTCGCGGCTGGCCAGTGACGACTTCATGCCGTCGTGGCCCATGGCAATACCGTCGGTCACCGTGATGGTGCAGAACTCGCGCGGCGTCCCCCCGGCCTCGTCGACGCCCACCTTGACCGACTGGGCCTGGCGCATCAGCGCGATGTTGCAGGGGGCTGCCTCATTCCAGCAGGACACGACGCCCACGAACGGGCGGTGGATCTGCTCCTCCGTCAGGCCCATGGCGTAATAATACGACCGGTGTGGCGCGCGCGCCGGGCCCTCCGTCACATGGCGGCTCGGCAGCTTCGACTTGTCGAACGTGAGCTTATCCATTTTCCTGCCCTCTCCGGCTGTCGTGAGCGTGCGTTTTGGTGGTGGGCGGGCCTAGCCTGCCCGATTGTTCAGTGTCCACACGCTATCGCCGGACGTCAAAACGGCCAACGGATTTTGAGCCACCGCGCATTGCGCCGCGACCGTCAGATCGGTTCCGTTTGTGACCGGTTTGAGGCAACAGCGCCGCACCATGTTGCATGTCAGTCACTTTGACCAGTTTCGGTGGCGTGCGCCCCGCCGTTTGCGTGCTTGCGGAGCCGCCGGCATGGACCGGACCGCAACAAGATGGCGGACGGATGCCTTTGGCACATGCATCAGGGGGGACGCGGCAGGGCGTAGAACCAGAACACGAGGGGGCTCCGGATCGCCTGCAAAGCGGGAGCAACCTGGGCGCAACAGTGCTGACTTCGCGGCAACACCGTTCAATGCATTTCAAATGCGGGAGAAAAAACGGCCGCACCAGCCCACGCAGGGGGTTGCCCACGCACGGCACTGCGCAGCGCTACAGCCGTCACGTCATCGGCCGTCCGCCTGCCCCATAATGGCGCGGGCCTCGGCGAGACCTGTTTCATCTTCAATCTCGAAGGCCTGGGGTGCCACGGTCGGCGCTGGCTCGAAGGGATCAAGCCCGCCGGCGTCGTCACGGCCGCGCTCCACGCGATCTTCAGGGAGGATCGGCCAGTCAGGCTCGGCCCGCGGTTCGCTGGTCGGTTGGCGCACGGCGTCGCTCCACCTTGGCAGCACACTGCGGTCGTCGTCGGGCACAACCAACCGCTGCCCGCCGCGCTCGCTGCCCTCGCCACCGTTTGAAAGACGATCGACCTGCGCCAGCGCAGCGCCGAGTGCCTGCTGCGCCTGTGTGCGCAAGAGCCGCGTTTCATCGGGATACACGACGAACGCGACCAGGAGCGCCAGAGTGGCAACGGACATGAAACTGAGGAGAAGGCCGAGAAGGCGCAGTGCGTAGTACGCAGCAGCCACCAAGGCGACAGCCACGGCCGGCGACGCGATGGCCGCCTCGCCGGGTACGCCCTCTAGATAGGGCATGATGACGGCCAAGGGATGCTCTGCGCCATCGACGCCCGTGCCACCGCGTTCAATGGCCTGCCATCCGGCGGCCACCAGCGCGCTGGAACCGCTGAGCAGAATGGCTAGGATTGACCAACGCATGTGAAACACCCGATCTGCGCCGCCCGTCACGACGCGGGCCGGCCCGCCTAACAATAAATCGCAGACATGGTGAAAGAGTGATGAACGGCGGCGGATTGGCCCGCAGCCGCGATTGTGTCCGGCTGGCCTGAACGTCGTTGCCACCCCGGGGTGAGGCGCCGTTTCGGCGCCTGTTCGGCTGGGCTATCCACCCGCCCCCTACACACCCCGACCACGCAATTGGGGCGGTGCGCGCAAGGGGGGCTCAGGCCCCCAGAGCGGCGAGCCGCTTCAGTGCGTCCTCCAGCCGAGCCGCCTTGGCCTGAGCGGTATCGCGGCGCTCGCGCTGCTCTTCCACGACATGTTCCGCCGCCTTTTCAAGAAAGGCTGCGTTCGATAGCTTCTTGTCGATCTTGTCGATATCGCCGCGGGCTTTGCCGATTTCCTTTTCAAGACGCGCACGCTCCGCCGCCACGTCGATCACATCGCCGATGGGCAGTGCAAACGTCTCACCATCCACGACGATCTGGAGCGCACCAGGCGATGCGGTCTTCACCTTGGCAATCGTCTCAAGATTGGCGAGGCGCTTGATCATGTCTTCCTGCGCCTGCGCGCGCCGCTTCGTTTCCTTGGAAACACCCGGCATCTCAAGCGGGATCTTGGCGCTGGCCGGAACGTTCATCTGCGAGCGCACGGAGCGGATCTCGCTGACAAGCGCGATCACCCAGTTGATCTCGGCACCGGCTTTTTCGTCCCTCAGTGCATCCAGCTGCGGCCAGGGCGATACCGCCAGCATCGCTTCGCGCTCGGGGCCGAACTCCGCCAGATGCGTCCAAAGCTCTTCCGTGATGAACGGCATGAACGGGTGCAGCATCGCGAGAAGCTGGTCCAGCACCCACGCCGTCATGGCGCGGACCTCGGACTTGGCTTCGTCGTTATCGCCGTTCAGAACCGGTTTGATCAATTCGATGTACCAGTCACAGAACACGTTCCAGATGAACCGGTAAGCGGCACCAGCCGCGTCGTTGAAGCGGTAGCCCTCCAGGGCATCCGTCACCTCGGCGATGGCCGCCGCCGTCTCCCCGGCGATCCAGCGGCTGACGGTGAGCTTTGCATCGCGCGGATCGAAACCCTCAACACGCACGCACTCGTTCATCTCCGCAAAGCGCGAGGCGTTCCAGAGTTTCGTTGCGAAATTGCGGTAACCCTCAACGCGTTCAACGGAGAGTTTCAGGTCCCTGCCCTGGGCCGCCATCGCGGCAAGGGTGAAACGCAGTGCATCCGCTCCGTAGGCATCGAAGCCTTTGGGATATTTCTTCCGCGTCTCCTTGGCGATGCGCGGCGCATCCTGGGGCCGGCGCAGGCCACGGGTGCGCTTTTCGACCAGGGTGTCGACGTCAATGCCCTGAATGAGATCGACGGGGTCGATGACATTTCCCTCCGACTTCGACATTTTCCGCCCCTCCTCGTCGCGCACAAGCGCATGGATGTAGACGGTGTCGAAAGGGATCTCCTGCTTGAAGTGGAGGCCGAACATCATCATCCGGGCGACCCAGAAAAAGATGATGTCAAAGCCGGTCACCAGTGTGGATGTCGGGTAGTAGCGTTCCAGTTCGGGCGTTTCTTCGGGCCAGCCGAGCGTCGAGAACGGCCACAGCGCAGACGAAAACCAGGTGTCCAGCACATCCTCATCGCGCTCGAGTGTGGCTGGCTCGCCGTAGCGTTCGAGCGCCTGTGCGTGCGCCGCCTCCTCGTCGAGCGCGACGAAAACGCTCCCGTCAGGCCCATACCAGGCGGGAATGCGGTGCCCCCACCAAAGACGGCGCGAAATGCACCACGGCTCGATGTTCTCCAGCCAGTTGAAGTAGGTCTTGTCCCAGTTGGCCGGAACGAAACGCGTGCGGCCATCACGCACCGCCGCGACGGCAGGCTTGGCCACCGTGGCCGCATCCACGAACCATTGGTCCGTCAGCATTGGCTCAATGACGACGCCGGATCGGTCACCGAACGGCTGCTGGATTTTTTTCTCCTCCACGCCGATCATCAATCCCTCGGCATCGATGTCCGCAACAACACGCTCGCGCGCATCGAAGCGGTCGAGCCCGCGATATTGATCCGGCACGAGATTGATCGCATCGACGGCATCGAGATCGGGTGTGCCTGCCTGTGACATCAGCGCCTTGGCGGCCTCTGCCGCCTCGGCATAGGGCGCGCCATCATCGCGCAAGCGCGCCTTGCCATCCATCAGCCGGTACATCGGAATGTCGTTGCGCTGCGCAACACCGTAGTCGTTGAAATCATGCGCACCGGTGATCTTCACCGCACCGGAGCCGAATTCCGGGTCGGGATACTCGTCGGTGATGATCGGGATCAATCGCCTGTGTTCCTTGGGCCCAACAGGGATCTCGCACAGCTTG
>CAZGNQ010000205.1:0-6823 GCA_964527285.1 uncultured Hyphomicrobiales bacterium
AGCATCGCAGGTTCGTTATCGAGAGCACGCGCCCCGACGCCTGCCGCTTTCGGGAGAAGAGCCGCCAAAACCCCTGCCGCACGATGGTGCAGGTTTGGGCCAATAGGGTGCATCAACATCGACGTGAAGTTCGATCGCTGACGGCTGACAACCGGACGTGCAGGTAGCATAATCTCTGTCGATTGGCGGAAGACGGAGTGCGTCGCGGCATGTGCAGCTCGCTTGCCTTACCCTTCAGGGTCTTGGATGGCCACACAGACGTTATCCATCGCATCGCTTGGTCTCCTGATGGCTCCCTCCTTGCCAGCCCTGCACGTGACGCTACCGTCCGCGTTTGGCACGCGATGACCGGCAGGCTGATCGCTACATTGACTACGGAGAAGGCTTGGGGCAATTCAGCGGCGTGGTCCCCTAAACAAGACTACTTGGTGTGTGGAACTGAAGACGGTCACGTCCATTTGTGGCGAACGAAAGACTGGTCTCTCGTTGCCAAATTTCAGGCCCATCGTGGCAGGATCGAGTGCCTTTCATGGCGTCCTCAAAGCGACCGCCTTGCAACCGCAGGCTCAGATGGAACTGTCGGCATCTGGCAATTGCCGACTGGTCGGCTGCAAACACGACACACCGGCCACCGGAATTGGGTGAACTCGGTTGCATGGTCGCACGATAGTAATCGCCTTGCGTCAGGCGCCGAAGATAATACGGTTCGAATTTGGGATGCAAATACCGATAAGCAGATTTCGGTATTGGCTGGTTTGCCAAATTGGGTAACCGACGTCGGCTGGTCCCACGACGACTCACTTGTTTTTGCCGCGTCCGGAACAGACATCCACGTTTTCGATGCTGCATCTGGTAGCCAACGCCATGTTGTGCGCGGACACGCGGGGCGTGCAAAATGCTTTAGCGTTTCTGGCGATGGCGCATATCTTGCTAGCAAAGGCGAGGACCAAACTGTACGTATCTGGCGCACCGCCGATTGGACGCAAGCATGGTCGATAGAAGAACCAACGACCGTGGAGATCAATCCAGAATCCGGCATTGCGTACCATCCAAGTCTACCGATCTTGGCAACATTAGGCGGGAAAGATAGGCTCATCCGCCTGTGGGACACCGATAGACTTGTCGATGAATACCGCAAACCAATCGAAGACCTTCGACCATATCAGAGCGCCAAGGTGATCATTGTCGGCGCCTCTGGATCTGGGAAGACATGTATTGCTCGCGCCCTTAGCAATCTGTCATTTGAACCTCAAGAATCCACGCACGGCATGAAGGTTTGGAAGTTCGACCAGATCTCGCCGACGGACGCTGTAGGCAGCAGTTTATCACGAGAGATCTACCTCTGGGATCTCGCCGGTCAGACGGATTATCAAATTGTCCATCAACTGTTTCTCGATGCAGCCACTATTGCGGTAATCGTATTCGATCCAACTGAGCCGATCGAATCGCTTAGGCGCATTCAACATTGGATCACGGCAGTCCGGCAAGCGGCACCTCAAGCTCGAATTATCCTTGTTGCCGGGCGGATTGATCGCGGAGCTATGCCGATCGCAAGTGAAGACTTCATGGCACCCCTAGCTACGCATGGACTTGCCGAGTTTTTCAACACTAGTGCGCGGACGGGCGAAGGCATACATACGCTTCGGTCGAAGATCGCTGAATCCATTCAATGGGACGCATTGCCAACCACGCACTCTCCAGTTGTCTGGGAGCAGATCAAGGCGTTCGTTCTGGAACAGCGGCAACATGGTCACATTTTGGCGAGAGCATCGGACCTGAGGATAGGGTTTCGGTTGGCGTATCCATCGCAAGAACTTTCTGTGGCCGCATTTGATTCCGTCATTGCAAACTTACAAGCGCAAGGGCTGGTGTGGCGCTTTTCCTTTGGGAATTTTCTGCTGTTGCAACCTGAATTAATGAACGACTATGCGTCCTCGATAGTAATCGCAGCGAGGAACCATCCCTTAGGGCTTGGGGCGGTCTCGGAGCGAGATGTGCTTGATGGGAAATTCGATTTGTCGTCAGTGCCGAGAGTCGAGGGTCGAGAGAATGAACGGTCAATAATTCATGCAGTGGTAGAACTACTGCTTGAACGGCAACTGGCGCTCCGAGAAGCAGCTTTTCTGGTATTCCCGTCTAAATTTCGTGTATCTGCACCCACGACCGCGGCAGACCAGATGAGGGATGATGTGGAGTATGAGTTCGCGGGTTTTGGCGAGCAAATGTACGCCGCGCTTATTGTTCGGCTATCATATAGCGGTGCGTTTACCTTAAAATCCTGCTTCACGAACGGCGCTGTATTTTTTGATGCAATGGGCCGGCAGTGCACCATCAGAATTAATTATGGGCCCGAACGCCACAAACTGATCGTCGGATTCTCTCAGCAAGTGTCGATAGAGTCGCGCTTGGTGTTTTCGCGGTTTGTCTACGACTATTTGCAAGCCAAGTGTGCGTCGGAATCCCTTAGCCGCCGACGAATTCTCCGTTGCGAGCAGTGCGGGATGGGAGTCGAAAACGAGAAAGCAATTGCGGCTCGCATAAAAGCTGGCAAAACTACTATCGTTTGTCAGTTTTGCGATCATCAAGTCGCCATTATCGACGAAGCTGATGTTTGGTTTGGCTCAGAGGAGGCCACGCAACAGGTGGTTCAGCTGGAATTGGTCGGAGCGCAGGCGGCGCAGCGCGTCGTGGGCTTGACGACAGCCAATGCAAAAAGGGAAATTGAGCAGTACGATGTATTTTTGGCGTACAGCGGTGCCGATTCCGACGCGGTGGAGGTCGTTGCCGAGGAATTGAGACGCAGGAGAATAAATCCGTGGTTTGCCAAATGGTGCACTCCGCCAGGGCGAATGTTCCAAAAGGAGATCGAGAAAGTATTCTTTTCAATTCCTAGCGTCGCGGTTTTTGTCGGGACAAGTGGGATAGGTCCATGGGAAGACCTGGAGATACAGGCGGCGATTCAGTCGTTCGTTAAGCGATCCTCGCCGGTAATTCCGGTATTGCTCCCAGGCGTGGACCCTGCGGCAAAGCTTCCTATGTTCCTGAATGAGTTCACGCGGATCGAACTGAGGAGTGATTTGCCCCTATCTGACGGAATGGACATGCTTGAGTGGGGTATCACTGGCGTAAAGCCTTCTCGAAAACGCGGCTTTGTGGCCGCGGCTTGATGGGCAAGCGCTCTGTTGGCATCCGCTCGACCGCCCTTGGATTGATTGCGGACACAATCGCTGTAGCAACGGATGACTGGATCGGGTCACGGACGGCTATGGCTCTTCCGCGAAACCGCAGCAGCAATACCTCCGAAAGCCGCCATGTAGGTAACCATGCCACCTTGCGCTGGCTGGATAAATCGCGAACCGTGAGCCAACGACAGCATTTTGGAGGCTTGCCGCAACGGGCGGTCTGACGTCTCATACCAGCAACGGGCCAGGAGCGGCCCTGGCGCCGGACGCTTGGGCTGTGCTTGGCGAGATTGCTACGATGCGCCCTAGGGAATCATTTTGGGCGAGAGCATGGTGACAGAGCCGGCGCGTGGACGTGTCTTCATTTCGTATTCGCGCAAAGACTTGGCGGCGGCGGAGCGCGTCCGCGACGCGCTGATCGAGCGCGGCTTCGACGCCTATCTCGACATCCACGACATCGCGCCGGGCGAGCCCTGGCGGGAGCGGCTGGGCGCGCTGATCGCGGCGGCGGAGAAGGTCGTGTTCCTGATCTCGACGAACAGCGTAGCCTCGGAAATTTGTGATTGGGAGGTCAACGAGGCCGAGCGCCTCGGCAAGAGCGTGACCCCGGTTGTGATCCGCGAGACGGCCGTCGAGACTATCCCGCCGCGGCTCAGCCGGCTCAACTTCGTCTTCCTGCGAGACGAGGCCGGGCGCACGGAGGCGCTCGACAAGATCGAGGCGGCGCTCACGATCGACCTTGCCTGGGAGCGCGAGAAGACGCGGGTGAACGATCTCGCTGAGGCCTGGGCGCGGGCTGACCGGCCGCGCCGGCTCCTGATCACGCGCAACGACGCGATCGCCGCCGCCGAGCGCTGGCGCGACGCCGCGCCCATGACCTCGCCGCCACTGACCGAAACGCAACGCGCCTTCATCGCGGAGAGCCGCCGCGCCTATGGACGGCGGATGCGCTGGATTGCTGGCGGGTCTGCGGTTGCGGCGGTCGCTATGCTGGCGCTCGCCGTCTTCGCTTATTGGCAGAGCGTGTCGGCAGAGATCGCCCGGGCGGCCGAGGCTGAACGGAGAGCGGAAGCTGAAGCCCATCGCAACGAGGCGTTGAAGCGGCAGTCTCTGTTTTTGGCCGAGAAGAGCCATCAGTCGCTCGCAGCCGGCGACGCCGCAACAGGCGTACTCCTCGGACTGGCTTCAATGCCAGACCTGACCATGGATCCAGCTGGCGATGGTCTCGATCCGCGCCCCGCGGTAGTCGAAGCGGAGTTCAGCTTGAACCAGGCTCTTTCCGCGCAACGTGAAGGTCCTCGACTTTTCGGACATGCCGACGACGTCGTTTCAGTGGCCTACAGCCCTGACGGAAAGCGGATTGTTACCGCTTCGAGAGATGGAACGGCGAGGATCTGGGACTCCAAGGACGGAGTAGAAACGGCAATCCTAAAAGGTCATAGCCGCGCCGTGCTAACGGCTGAATTCAGTTCAGATGGAACGCGCGTCGTCACAACGTCGTTAGATAGTACTGTGCGCATCTGGAACACGATTACCGGTATCGAGGAAGCTAGGATTGGCGACGGCCAACTCGATCGTGCTGTCCTAGACCCCGATGGGTCGATAGTCGTCACGATGAGCGACTTCGCATCGAACGTGCTGATTTGGGACATTGCAGGCAGTGCGTTGATTGGGAGCCTGGAAGGCCACACTGCTACCATCGCGTCGGCGTCTTTCAGCCCGGACGGCGACGAGATAGTCACGACATCCCTCGACGGCACGGCGCGGATTTGGGACGTCGTTGGTCAGAGCGAGCTTGCGGTTCTCACCGGTCACCGTGACGTTGTCGGCGACGCCGTCTTCAGTCCAGACGGTACGAAGATCGTCACGACGTCTTGGGATCGTACTGCCCGAATTTGGGACGCTGAAACGCACGCGCTGATCGCTACCTTCAATGGGCATTCTGACGCGGTCTCATCAGCCATGTTCAGCCCCAACGGGCGAGCTGTTCTCACAGTGTCCTTGGACGGGACGGCGCGTATCTGGCGTTCGTGGGACGGCGCGGAGATCACGAAACTCGAAGATGCTTCGGCAGCAATAGAGTTTGCGGTGTTCAGCCCCGACGGTTCACAGATCGCGACTGCGTCGCGTTCAGGCGTGGTGCGTCTGTGGGACGCATATACGGGTGCCGCAGTCGCTGCGCTTGAAAGTTATCATTCCAAGGGGGTGGCCGCGTTCAGCCCGGACGGACTACAAATTGTCACATCCGCACCGGATAACACTGCACGGATTTGGCGCAAACACCCAATTGTTATGCCTTCAGAAATGGGGCTCGACCTCTCCGTCCGGTTTGCAGGATTGTCATCCGACAGCATGCATATAATCAAGGCGTCGTTATCCGATACGCTAAGGTTGTTCGACGCTGAAACCGGTGCAGAAGTCGCGACGATTTCGACGCATCCTGAAAACGTGACGTCGTTCGAGTTGAGCGCCGACAAGAGCCGCATTGTCACCGTTTCGACAGACCGACAAGGATCGTTTGGGACAACGGCGGTATGGGTATGGGATGCGGCGACAGGGGAGAAGCTCGTCGACCTTAAAGGCTCATTCTTTAGCGTTCGTGCGGCAGCCTTCAGCCCTGGTGGAGAGCGGATAGTAACCTCATCGCGCGGCTGGGATGCAAGGGTATGGGATGCAGCGACAGGTGCCGAGCTCACTGTGCTCGATGGTCACCTTGGAGAGGTGCTCTCGGCCACCTTCAGCCCGGACGGAACGCGGATCGCGACGACCTCCAGCGATAACACGGCCCGAATCTGGGATGCTGAGACCTATGTGCTGATTACGACACTTGAAGGACATTCTGCAGACGTCGTGTCCGCGGTGTTCAGTGCGGACGCACATCAGATCGTGACTGTCTCTAACGACGCCACGGCGCGGCTCTGGAATACGACAACCGGCGAAGAGAATGCAGTTCTCGATGGGCATTCCCGACGGATCTCGTCGGCAGCTTTCAGCCCGGGCGGAGGGCGGATCGTAACCGCGTCCGCTGACAACACGATCCGACTGTGGGATGTTTCAACAGGAGTTGAGATTTCTCGGTTTGTCGGGTCGGCAAGTGGCATCGCCGTGGCGTCCTTCAGCCACGATGGCTCGGAAGTTGTCGCTGTATTGTCGAGCGGCCAAACTTCGACCTGGAGCGCGCGAACTGGCCAAGATCTCGTCGCGTTCGCCAAGCTGGCAGTTCCGCGCTGCCTGACGCCTCAGCAACTACGCAAATTTTTCCTCCCATCAGAGCCTCCGCGCTGGTGCATCACCGGGCCAGGCCGCGAGGCGGAGACGGATCCGGCGCTATGGGAGCCGAAGTATCCGTATCAGGCCGACGAATGGCGCGATTGGCTGATCGCGCGGGACCGTGGCGAGGAACAGGAGTTGCCTGGCGCTGACTGATCCCGAACACGGAGAATGTCGCATATGGGTCAAACCCGGGCTTGCGCCCGCGCTTGTTCCTCGTCCGCTTCGCCCACAATACCAGAAGCCGAAGCGGCGAGAGCTGACATTTCCGCTCCGACGTCAGCTATCCTCACCTGAGCCGACGAGTGATTCGAGTCGGAGTTCGGCGGGGAACGGCCAGGAGCGGCGCTCTCCGTGGTCCAAACTTCGCG
>CAZGNQ010000206.1:0-6818 GCA_964527285.1 uncultured Hyphomicrobiales bacterium
GTCGGCCCAGTCGGCCCAGTCGGCCCAGTCGGCCCAGTCGGCCCAGTCGGCCCAGTCGGCCCAGGCAAGTGCCACGATCCGCCCTTGCGGTGCAATCCCGTACAACGCAGTGCGCCCGCCGGCCCGAACGATCAGGCCCGCGCCAGCGCAGCAGCCAAAGCCCATGCCACTGGCGCGCGCTTGATCCCTACTCAGCGGCGCTGGCAGAGCGCGCAGGCGCTGGACCACTGCTTTGCGCGTCCGACGTCGCCTCGCCGCCCGCGCGATCGCCGCTGCCAGCGGCGCCCGTTGCCGCCTCGGTCCCTTGCGAACTGCGGGCGTTGGACCCCTGCGCGCCGTCATTGGCCGTGACCATTGTGGCACCAGGGGCCACCACCGGACGCCCAACCGGCCGACCTGCCGATGCCCGGCGGCGGTGGATGCGCACCTTCCTGATCCGCCTTGGATCCGCTTCCAGCACCTCAAACTCAATGCCCGAGGAGTGGCGGATCAACTCCCCCCTGACGGGCACACGGCCGGCAAGCGAGAAGACCAGTCCGCCCAGCGTGTCGATGTCGTCTTCAGCCATTTCCTCCAGAAGCGCGGGACCGAGGTCGCCCTCCAGATCCTCGATTGCAAGCCGTGCAGAGGCGACCAGATCGCCGTTCGCAAGACGCTCCTGCAGATCCTCAACCGTGTCGTCGTCGTGTTCGTCCTCGATCGCGCCGACGATCTCTTCCACCAGATCCTCAATGGAGATTAGCCCGTCGGTGCCGCCGTATTCATCCACAACCATGGCCAGGTGCACCCGCGTGGACTGCATGCGCAGGAGCAGGTTCACCGCCGGCATGGACGGCGGCACGTAGAGGATATCCCGCCGCAAACGTGTCGACGACACAGGCCGGGACAGGTCGACCGACTGCAGGTGCAGGCGCTGGAGGGCTGCATCACCCAAGGGGATGATCTGCGCACCTTCAGACGTCGGCAGGGTGGCCTGCCCCACGCTCGGCGCGTGTTGCAGTGCAGTTGCGGCTGCAATGGCGCTGCCGCCTTCCGGGCCCTCCTGCCACTGGTCGGCAGGGTCGGTGGCGTTGCCATTCTCCGCGCCAAACATCTCGGCCAGCGCGGCCGTACGTTCGGATTGGGTCAACGCAGCGGGCTCGCTGCCGTTCCCAGCATCGGGTTGCAGGCCGGATTTCTCTGAAACCCAGGCCACCAGGTCCTTGATGTGGACCATGCCGCGCAGATCATCGAGTGTGTCGCGGTAGATCGGGATGCGGGAGTGGCCGGCCTCGTTAAAGAGCCGCAGCAGCTCCAGAACCGACGCGCTTTCATCGATGGCGATGATGTCGGCGCGCGGGACCATCACGTCGTCCACACGAAGCGCTCCGAACCGCAAAATGCGCAGGAGCATATCGCGCTCCTGCTGGGAGAAGTCTTCGGCATCGGCGTTGCCATCGCGCAGTGCGCTTTCAAGTGTCGTGCGCAGTGAGGCCGATGGTCCGCCGGTGAGCTTGCCGCGCAGCAGTGAGAACCAGGAGAACATGTTGGTGTCGTCAGCGGCATCGGGCTGGCGGGAGGCTGCCGCCGGCTCGGCAGCTGGCGATGGGGCCTGCGCGGCAGCGGTTGCAGGCTCGCCGCTCTCGCTGCTCTGGGGACTGGCCGTCGCGTCGCCGCCAATGGCGCCGCCCGGCAATCGAGGCGATGGATCTTCGTCGCCCTGGCGGCTGACCGTTTCAGATCGGCCGGTCTCCGCTTGGGTTGTCTGACCTTGACTAGGGGTCGTGCTCACCTGTTCTCTCTCGGTTGCTTCACTTGAAAAGCGTTTCGTGTGACGGGACGGTCCCCGATGCGACCGGCTGCGCCTCACCTGCCGCAGCATATGGATCCGCAATGCCGAGGCCGGACAGGAGCCGCGTTTCGAGCGCTTCCATCACGTCCGCTTCGTCATCGGTTTCGTGATCGTAACCCAGAAGATGAAGTGTCGCGTGAATAACGAGATGGGTCACATGGTCCGCCATGGCAACGCCTGCGGTTAACGCCTCGCGAGCCACCGTCTCGCGGGCCAGAACAACATCGCCGAGGCCCAGTTCACGCAGCATATCGGCCGTGCCTGGAAAGCCCGCCGCATCGCCCATACTCACGTCCACGTCCATGCCGGCCGCCTCCAATGCGCCGGAGGGAAAGGACAAAACATTCGTCGGCTTGGGCGTCTCGCGGAATTGCGCATTGAGTTCCGCAACGCCGGCATCGTTGCTGAGCACCACACAAAGCCCGGCATGCGCTGGCACTGGCGCCCCAGTCTCGCGGACGGATACGCTCGCGTCGCGCAGCACAGTCAGGGCCGCCCGTTGCACGAGGCCCTCCATGTCAATCCCGTGCCGTTCCCAACCGTCATCCTCAATCGCAACGTCAACGCGCGCGGCCGCGGGTGCCTGCGTAACGTCGCCATGCACAGCAAGAATTTCGTCAGCGGTTTGAAGCGGCCCGAGGGGCTCGGCATCTGGCGCGCGGGTCATCACTCCGTCTCAAATCGTGCGGGCCGGCGGGCCGGCGTCATAGGCCTTCACGATGTCGCCCACCAGCTTGCGGCGGACCACATCGTCCTGCGAAAAATGCATCGCCTCGATTTCATCCAGACCGTTCAGTCGATGAACGGCATCCATGAGGCCGGACTCCTGCCCCCGTGGCAGGTCGATCTGTGTCGGGTCCCCGGTGACGATCATCTGCGCATGTTCACCCAGGCGCGTTAAGAACATCTTCATCTGCATCACAGTGCAGTTCTGCGCCTCGTCAAGAATGACAACGGCTTCCGCCAGGGTCCGCCCACGCATGAAGGCAAGCGGCGCGATCTCAATGTACCCCTGATCGATGGCTTTCTGGGTCTTGTCGGAGCCGAGCACGTCAAAAAGCGCGTCGTAAAGCGGGCGCAGATAGGGGTCGACCTTGTCTTTCATGTCGCCCGGCAGGAAGCCGAGGCGTTCGCCAGCTTCGACGGCCGGGCGCGACAGGATCAGACGCTCAACCTCACCGCGCTCCAGTCGAGCCGCACCGTGGGCCACCGCCAGGTAGGTCTTGCCCGTTCCGGCAGGCCCCACGCCGAACACAAGGTCGGAGCGCTGCAGGGCGGTGATGTATGCGGATTGGGCGGGCGTGCGCGCATTGATGGTGCGCTTGCGTGTGCTGATCTGGCCGGGATTGGGCGGCGGCCGACGTCGCCGCGGCGAGGCAGGGCCCGTCTCACCATCACCTGCATGTGGCTGAGCCACATCGTCGGCCGGCGCTTCATGCGCGTGGGTCAGAACGTGCCGACAGATGCCCTCGAGATCACTGGTTCCAAGATCCTGCCCGTTCGCGAGGCGGCGATATGCAATTTCCAAGACGACACGGGTGTTTTCGCACGCCTGCTCCGTGCCGCTGACCGCGATCACATTTCCGTGCGCTTCAATGTCACTCAATCCCAGGCGATCCTGCAGAACCAGGAGATTGACATCGTGTGCGCCGACGAGCGCGGGCATCAGCCTGTTCTCGTCGAATTGAATGGCGATGCGATGCATCGTGTTCGGGCTCAAACGGTCTCCTTCAACGCTGGCCTCGCCAAAAAGGCCGTCGCTCCACCCGCGCTGCCGGTCGAACCATGTGTTCAGTCTGGGCGCCAAACGGACAGTCCAACTCTGCCAGAGGCGAAGTGGGCCGCCAACCCTCCCATCCAACGCCACCGACGCGCCCGTTGCCAACCGGGCGACTACTCGGCGGCAATATGCGCTGCTGATGCCCCTTTTATGACACCGCCGAGCGAGTTCGGGTTCTGTGTGGCGATTTCCACATCGACAATGCGCCCAATCAAGTGGGCAGGCCCTGAGGCGTGCACGGGCTGGAGGTACGGCGACCGGCCCACGAGTTGCCCCGGGAACCGGCCATCCTTTTCAAACAGGACCGGCAGCGTGGCGCCCACGCATGAGGCGTTGAATTCGGATTGCTGGGTGCGCAGTGCATCCTGCAGGCGGGCAAGGCGTGCCGACTTGACGTCTTCCGGCACTTGCTCCGCGATGCGGGCTGCGGGCGTGCCAGGCCGTGGGCTGTACTTGAACGAGAATGCCTGGGCAAAGCCGACCGCCTGCACCAGCGCCATTGTCTCTTCAAAGTCAGCGTCCGTTTCACCAGGAAACCCGACAATCACGTCCGACGACAGCGCAATGTCCGGGCGGGCAGCTCTGATCCGACCGACCAATTCCATATAATGGGCAGCCGTGTGCTTGCGGTTCATGGCCGCCAGGATGCGGTCTGAGCCGGATTGGAAGGGCAGATGCAGATAGGGCATCAGGTTGGCCAGATCCGCATGAGCAGCGATCAGGTCGTCTCCCATGTCGCGCGGATGAGAGGTCGTGTAACGCAGCCGGGCCAACCCATCGATCTGGGCCAAGCGGCGCAACAGCATGGCGAGTGTCCACTCAGCGCCGTCCGGACCCACGCCGTGGTAGGCATTCACGTTCTGGCCGAGCAGCGTGATCTCGCGCACGCCCTGCGCCACCAACCGCTCCGCCTCATCGATGAGAGCGTCCACAGGACGCGAGAACTCCATGCCGCGGGTGTAGGGCACCACGCAGAAGGTGCAGAACTTGTCGCACCCCTCTTGGACGGTCAGAAACGCGGCGTAACCGCGGGCTGGCCTCGCCTTTGGCAGCGCTTCGAATTTATCTGCGTCATCGAACTCCGTGTAGACGACAGAGCGCCCGCCGGCTTCCACATCGCGCAAGAGCCTCGGCAAATGGTGATAAGCCTGCGGGCCGATCACGAGATCGACCACCGGTGCCCGGGCCACCATTTCCTCGCCCTCAGCCTGGGCCACGCAGCCGGCAACGGCGATGAGCGTGCCGGCGCCCTGAGCCGCCCGCTCCTCTTTCACCTGGCGCAGTCGGCCGAGTTCGGAATAAACCTTTTCGGCAGCCTTTTCACGAATGTGACAAGTGTTCAGGATGATCAGATCGGCGGCCGAGGGATCGTCGGTTTCCGTATAACCACCAACGCCCAACGCCTCGGCCATGCGCTCGGAATCATAAACGTTCATCTGACAGCCGTAGGTCTTGATGTAGACCTGACGCGCGTTCAGACCGCCAGCGACACGCAAGGACGGTGCATCGGCCGGCGCCAACGGGGCAGTCTTGTTCTTTGGCGCTGTGTCAATGATCGTTTTCATGCCAAAACCCTGCATTGCCCGCTGATTGTGCGGCGCACACATTGGCCGGCGACAAGGCCATGGTGCTGCTGTTGCGTCAACCACTTGGCTGTTCATGAGGCGCTTTGCCAGCACCTGTCGGGATCACAGCCACCTCATGATCGCGCGCTCATGTGGTGACAGTGACAGGCCCCGAATCCAGCGCTTCGCCAGCCGGTCGCCCGCCCGCACCACACTGTCCATGAATTGTCCCACGACCTGGTAAACGATTTGCAAGGAATGGAGCGGCCATGACGCGGCGCTTCGGCGCTGCGCGGATCCACAATCGATCGCGCTTAGAAGCGCTCCAGCCATGGCCGGATCGCCAGTTCATTGGACCAGACGGAGCGATGCTGGCGGATCAGCGTGAGGTATGCCTGTGCGATTGCATCGGGATCGAGCATGCTGTCGGGCGCATCGGCCGGCTCCGTGCGCCCGGGATTGCGGATTGCACCGTCGATGTTGATCCAGGCCACGTGAATGCCCTGGGGATGCAGCTCGCGAGCCATCGATTGCGCCAGTCCACGCTGAGCGAACTTGCCCATCGCAAATGCGGCCGATTGGGCAAAACCCTTTTCACCAGCCGATGCCCCAGTGAACAAGATTGTGCCGCGCACGCCAGCCTGATCCGGGTCGAGAGCTGCCATCCGACGCGCCGCCTGCTGGCCGACAAGGAAGGCGCCGTATGCGCTCACCTCTATGGCGCGGCGCACCTCCTCAGGCGGCAACTCAGCAATCGGTCCGCGCACACGCGCTGAGGGGTTGTAGATCACAACGCGCAAGGCCCCACCGCCCAACTGGGCATGGCCGTCCATCGCGGCAAACAGCTGCGCCACCGCCTCCGGGTCGGACGCATCGCAGCCGTGCGTGCTTGCTCCGGTCTCTGCCGCCAGCTCCGAGAGCTTGTCTTTGGCACGGGCGGCCAGGGACAAACCGTAGCCTGCACCCGCCAAGGCCCGAGCGAGCGAAGCCGACACCCCGTCCCCAACCCCGACGATCAGCGCGTGCGGTTTGTCCATCTGTCTCTCCTGACCTGAAGGCCCAAGGGCGGCCACGCCGCCCGGCTCCGAAGGGCCATACGCCAGCCAACCTCAGGACGCGGAACGGCGAACGCCGCGGCCGTTAACTCTTGGCAGCAGCGGCGGCCTCGGCAGCGTCCTTGCGGGCACGGCGCGCCATCATGTTCAGCGCCTCCACGAGGGCGGAGAAGCCCATCGCAGCGTAGATGTATCCACGTGGGATATGCACCGCGAAACCCTCAGCAATCAGCGTGGTGCCGATCAGCAGCAGAAAGCCCAGCGCCAGCATCACAACCGTCGGGTTGCGCTGCACGAACTTCGACAGTGGCTCTGCCGCCAGCAGCATAACCGTCACCGCCACGACAATGGCCACAACCATGATTGGGATATGTGGCGTCATGCCGACAGCGGTCAGGATGCTGTCGATGGAGAAGACGAGATCGAGCAGCAGGATCTGCACGATGGCTGCCGTGAAGCTGAGCGTGACCGTCTTGGAGCCGTAGACCGACGGGCCCGGGTCCGGATCAACGAGGTGGTGGATCTCTGTTGTCGCCTTCCAGACAAGAAACAGGCCGCCGGCGATCAGGATAAGATCCCGCCGCGAA
>CAZGNQ010000207.1:0-6813 GCA_964527285.1 uncultured Hyphomicrobiales bacterium
CAAAAACTGACGCGCCTCAGCGCTTTCTGCGACCGGCGGCTCATCGGGACGGATCATGGCCAGACCCCCTGGCTGTGGCGGGCGGGGCGCGTGGTGCCCCCCGTCGAACCTTACAGGGATTGGCCGCTGCGCGCGAGCTTACGTCGCAGACCCGTGGAAGAGATGTCGATGAGCGGCGTGTGCAGGAACACCAGGGCTGGCGGGCGCCGCATGCCGAGACGGCCGGCGTTGTTCTCGCGGAGGCGGTACGGGGCCAGCGCCTGGGCGGCCGGCGCGCGCAAGGCGGCGAGGTGGCGCCCCGGACGGTCAAGAACGGCGATCGGCACGCGGCGCGCGATATCGCGCCAGGCATTCCAGCGGTGGAAGCCTGAGAGGTTGTCAGCGCCCATCAGCCAGACGAACCGGAGGTCCGGGCGGCGCGCACGCAGGCTGGCGATCGTCTCCGCGGTGAAGGCACTGCCTAGATGGCGCTCCACATCGGTGATGCGCACGCGCGGATGGTCGGCGCAGGCGCGAGCGGCCGCCATCCGCTCATCGAGAGGGGCGAGATTGTCGTGGCACTTGAGCGGATTGCCCGGTGTTACCAGCCACCAGATCCAATCGAGTTGAAGCCGGCGCAGCGCTTCGATGGAGATGTGGCGATGGCCCATGTGGGGCGGGTTGAACGAACCGCCGAGCAAGCCGATGCGTTGCCCGTGGCCGGCCGGGGGTAATCGCACGAACGCGGGGAGCCGGCCCTGCATCTCCTCAGGTGTCCGAAGCGTCGTGCTGTGGCAGACCATCGACGATGTCGTAAAAGCTGGGCTGGTCGCCGACAAAGATGTGGTGGCTGAGCGCAACCCCGTCGTGCGCCTCAAGGCATCCGGCCATGATGGAGATGTTCTCCCCGCCGTGCGTGCGCCAGAACAGGGACGACCCGCACGTTGCGCAAAAGGCGCGCTCGGCGATGTCCGATGAGCGATACCAACGCATGGTGTCAGCACCGCTCAGAAGCGTGAACTGCGCCGCAGGGACCCGTGTCGCAACCACATAGTTTCCCGACCATTGATGGCACTGGCGGCAATGGCAGGCGACGATCGGGTCGATCGGCGGCGCCAGCTCGAAGGTGACCGCGCCGCAGAGGCAACGGCCCCGCATGATCTTCTGGTCCGCCGCACCGGGGCCACTTCCGCGCAACTCGCCAGCCATCGTCCCCACTCCTTTATGCGGAACCCGGCGTCAGGCCGGGCGCACCTGGCCCGTGCCGCGCACAACGTACTTGAAGGTCGTCAATTGCTCCACGCCGACAGGTCCGCGCGCGTGCATGCGTCCCGTGGCGATGCCGATCTCTGCGCCCATGCCGAATTCCCCACCGTCGGCGAATTGCGTCGAGGCATTGTGCAGCACGATCGCGCTGTCGACGCTGCGCAGGAACTGGTCCGCGGCATCCTCATCAGCCGTGACGATCGCATCGGTGTGCTGGGAACCGTAGGCATCAATGTGGGCGATGGCCTCGTGGATGCCGCCCACCACTTTCATGGAGACGATGGCCGCGAGGTACTCGGTGCGCCAGTCATCGTCATTGGCCGCCGTCACGTCGGGGCGCAGACGGCGCACCGCATTGTCGCCGCGCACCTCGCAGCCCTCGCCCTGCAGTGCTTCGACCAGCAACGGCACGGCAGTCGCCGCAATGTCGGCGTCTACCAGGATTGTCTCAGCCGCACCGCAGATGCCCGTGCGGCGCATCTTGGCGTTCACCACGATCTCGCGGGCCATGGCGAGGTCTGCATGCTGGTGGACGTAGACGTGGCAGATGCCTTCCAGATGGGCGAACACCGGCACGCGCGCCTCTTCCTGCACACGCTCCACCAAGCTGCGCCCGCCGCGCGGGACAATCACGTCGAGGTTGCCGTCGAGGCCCGCCAGCATCTCGCCGACCGCGGCGCGGTCCGTCACGGGCACGATCTGGATCGCGCTCGCCGGCAGGCCGGCGGCGTTGAGCCCGGCCACCAGCGCGCCATGCAGAGCGCGGGCAGAATGGAAACTGTCGGAACCGCCGCGAAGGATGACGGCGTTGCCTGCCTTGAGGCACAGCGCGCCGGCATCGGCTGTCACGTTAGGCCGGCTTTCATAGATGACGCCGATGACACCCAGGGGCGTGCGCACCCGGGAGATCTTTAGCCCGTTGGGGCGGTCCCACGCGGCGATCTCCGCGCCCACGGGGTCATCCAATGCGGCAATGGCCTCAAGCCCGGAACAGATGGCCGCGAGACGCTCCGGCGTCAGGCGTAGGCGGTCAAGAAATGCCTCGGTCACGCCCGTGCCGTGCGCGTTCGCCAGATCCAGGGCATTGGCCTCCAGGATGTCATCCTCCCGGTCGCGCACGGCGGCGGCCATCGCCGTGATGGCGGCGGATTTCTGGTCCGCCGGCGCGAGGCTTAATTCACGTGCTGCGGCGCGCGCCTGCTCGCCCATGTCTGCCATGAGCAGTTCAACATCGTCTCCATCGGCCGCAGCGCCAGCCGCGCCACTTTCCAACATGCCCGTGCCGATGCCCATGGTTCGCGCCACTCCCAATCCTCCCACATGCCGGCCAAACGCGCCGGGCTCACTGGCCAGCGCCGTCTGCGGCATCGCCCGTTGTCGGATGCACCACCAGCACATCGCGGTGGATGATCTCCGGCCGGCCTTCGTAGCCGAGAATGCGCGTGATGTCAGAGGATTTCTGTCCCATCACGCGGGCCGCATCGGTGTGGCTGAACGCAATGAGCCCGCGCCCGACCTCGCGGCCGGCGTCGTCCACGATGACGACCGCATCTCCGCGCTGGAACGCGCCGGAGACGGCTGTCACCCCGGCTGGCAGCAATGACCGGCCGGAGCGCAGGGCCCGCACCGCACCGCCATCAATGGTCAGCGTGCCGCGTGGCTTGAGGCTGGCGCTGATCCAGCGTTTGCGGGCGGCGGCCGGGTTGGAGCCCGCCACGAACCACGTTGCGGCGCACCCCTCGTCGATCTGGCGCAAGGGGTGGTGTGGTTTGCCGCTCGTCAGCACCATGTTGGCGCCTGCCCCCATTGCGATGCGGCCCGCCTTCAGTTTGGTGACCATGCCGCCGCGTGACAGTGCTGTGCCGGCATCGCCCGCCATCGCCTCGATCTCCGGCGTGATGGCGCGCACTTCGTCAATGCGCCGCGCGTCAGGGTCTGTGTGTGGGGGGGCGGTGTAGAGCCCGTCGATGTCGGACAGCAAGACGAGGCAATCGGCCTCTGCCATGCTCGCCACGCGTGCGGCAAGCTGGTCGTTGTCGCCGTAGCGGATCTCGCCCGTGGCCACGGTGTCGTTCTCATTGACCACAGGCACGGCCCCCCAGCCGAGCAGCGTCATGACGGTGGAGCGCGCGTTGAGGTAGCGCCGACGTTGTTCGGTGTCGTCGGCGGTCAGCAGCAGCTGCGCAACACTCAGGTCGTGGGTGGCGAGCGCCTCCTGGTAGGCACGTGCGAGCGCGATCTGCCCGACGGCGGCAGCAGCCTGGCTCTCATCAAGGCGCAGTGCACGCCCGTCGAATGCGAGCCTCAGGACGCCGCGCCCAAGCGCGATCGCGCCCGATGAGACGATGATCACCTCAACGCCGCGTGCCCTGAGCGCGGCGATGTCTTCAATGAGGGAGTAGAACCAGGATTGGCGCAGCCGGCCGGTGTCCTTGTCGACCAGGAGGGCCGAGCCGATCTTGACGACGACGCGCCTGGCCGCCTGCCAAGCGGGATGCGCTGCGGATGGAGGGCGCGTGCCGCGATGTGAACTGTCGGAATGTTGCATCTCGTTTGCCGGGCCGGCCCCGTCTCAAGGCGCAAGTACGCCAACACATCGCAACCGTCACCCCAGATGCGTTTCCTTAAGCAAAGCATCTGCAGTGCGCCGCGGCCCAGGTGGACAATTGGCGGGCGGGCGAACTCGGCCGCTTCTCACCGCGCTCACGGCTCCCAGGGGTCCGGCGGTGCAGCGAGCGCCTCGGCCTGCGCCTTGCGGTGGGCCTCGATGGCATCGGCGATGGCATGGAGCGCGGGCGCCATACCGGCGTTGGTGGCCGCCGACACCTGCAACGGCATGGTCCCGCAGGTCGCGCGCAACGCCACCGCTTTTGAAGCGATCTCATCGGCCGGCGCTGCGTCGCATTTCGACAGGGCGACGATCTCGCGCTTTGTCTCCAGATCAGCGCCGTATGCCACCAGTTCATCGCGCACGACCCGATAAGCCGCGGCCACGTCGTCCTGCGTGACATCCACCAGATGCAAAAGCACGCCGCAGCGCTCGATGTGGCCCAGGAAGCGCGTGCCGATGCCGGCGCCCTCATGCGCCCCCTCGATCAACCCCGGGATGTCAGCCAGCACAAAATCCCGGTCATCGACGCGGACCACGCCGAGGTTGGGATGCAGCGTGGTGAAGGGGTAATCGGCGATTTTCGGATGGGCAGCGGAGACGGCGGCAAGAAAGGTCGACTTGCCCGCGTTTGGCAGGCCCACGAGCCCGGCATCCGCGATCAGTTTCAGCCGCAGCCAGATCGTGCGCTCCTGCGCCGGTTCCCCCGGGTTGGCCCGCCGCGGCGCCTGGTTGGTGGACGACTTGAAGCGCGCGTTGCCCCAGCCGCCGTTGCCGCCCGCGAGAATGCGCACGCGCTGGCCCGGCTCCGTTAGGTCCGCGATCAGTGTCTCGTTGTCCTCAGCAAAGATCTGCGTGCCCGGCGGGAGCTTGATCACGACATCCTTGCCGCCCGCGCCGGTGCGGTTGCGCCCCGCGCCGCTTTCACCGCGCCCGGCCTTGAAATGCTGCTGGTAGCGGTAGTCGATCAACGTGTTGAGGTTGGCGACACACTCCGCCCAGACGTCGCCGCCGCGCCCGCCGTCGCCACCGTCCGGCCCGCCGAACTCGACGTACTTTTCGCGGCGGAAGGACAGGCAGCCGTTACCGCCGGCGCCGGACTGGATGTAGATTTTGGCCTGATCGAGAAACTTCATGCGTCTCAATGTGCTGGGTCGGCGCTCCGACGCAACCCGTTGGAGCGCGCATTTGTTGGCCCGTTTGATCTTAGATGGTTAACGATCCGGCTTGCGTTCCGCGTTGAGCGCTCTGTTCCTGGCGGAAGAAGCGCTCTGATCAGCCGACAGCAGCAAGCCCTGACGACTGTCCAGTCTCTGTATTGTGGCTGTTGTAGATTTGCTGCTGTGTTTTGGCTGACGATCTCGACGTGGGGCGTTCAGGCTGGTACAACTCGTTGCAATTCGATAACGAACGCAAGGAATTTCGTGAGCGCGCAACCGAGGGTAGTAACATGGCGTTTGTATTTGTAGACGGAACTGACTCCGGAGAGCAGGGGAGCCGCACCGTTTCCGACTTCGATCCCGCGGAAGACGTGATCGTTTTCCGGCATATTGGGCGTGATGATCCGGACGGGGGTACGCCGGCCGATTTCTCGTTGATCTCACGTCGTGTCACGCCGGATGGCGACACGGAGCTCACTTATGGGGACTCCGTTGTCCTCGTTGAGGGTGTTATCTTGACGCCTGATCTACATATGTATGAGGCGATCGATGGTTAGGACCCAGAGTCGTACGGATCGCAACGCGATGTGATCTCGCCCCCCGATCCGGACACGTCCATTGATGTGAAAGCTGGTGGTGGCGATGATCTGATCGGCGGCATCTTCGGTGATGACCGCATTTTCGGTCAGGACGGCAATGACGACATCCGCAGCCTCAGCGGGTCAAACGTACTGTTCGGCGGGCGCGGCGATGACGTGATTAGGGTCGCTGGCGACGGCGAAAACTTGATTAACGGTGGCCTTGGCAACGACACGATGCAAGGTGGCAACGGCGACGACACGATTATCAGTGGCGGCGGTGACGACATCATGATCGGGAACGACGGTGCAGACACGTTTGTCATCGATGACCTGGGCGGCCGGGCCGACATTAAAGACTACGTGGATGGCGAAGATACCATAAAGCTGCGCGTCGACGGGGGTTCCATTGAGCTAGATGACCTCGTTATCACCGGTAAGGGCACTGATCTTCTCAAGATCACGTTCGGAAGCACGACCGTCGCAGTCGAGGGCCTGCAGTTCGACGACGTGACCAACATCCAACTGGTGGTGAACGGCACGTCCAGCGCCGACACGCTGATCGGGGCGTCCTTCGCTGACGTTGTGAACGCTGACGACGGCGACGACGACGATGACGGCGGCTTCGGCGACGACGAACTCAACGGCGGCGATGGTAATGACACGCTGCTTGGCCAGGACGGAAACGACGAGCTGTTCGGCGATGCCGGCAACGACACCCTGTTCGGCGGCCGTGATGACGATGTTCTCGATGGCGGCACGGGTAATGACATTCTGTCCGGCGGACAGGGCACCGACGTGTTTGTCTTCTCACTCGACTCGGGTTCAGACCGCATCATCGACTTCGTGGTCGATACCGACAAGATGGACGTGTCAGCTCTGGGCATCACCACCACGGGTGACTTTGACAGCATTTCGACTGACAGCGCCGGCAACGCGGTGCTGACCGAAGGTGGCGTCACCATCACGCTGAAAGATGTGGGGGTGGGCGACCTGGACGACGGGGACTTCATTTTCTAAACAATGGCTGTGCCAATAAGCACTTGCGCTGTACCGCGCGTGCGTACACGAGACAAAGACGCCGGAGCCCGACGGGTTCTGGCGTTTTTTTCATTCTCTGATGGCGTTGTCGTCAAAGGTCTTAGTCACGCCGCAGGTGAAACGTATCCATCAAGACCGCGCCGGAACCACCGCGGTGGTCACTGCAAGCCGTGCAACTGCC
>CAZGNQ010000208.1:0-6766 GCA_964527285.1 uncultured Hyphomicrobiales bacterium
AAAACACCCCACGACTGGCCCGCCGGGTGGAACCTCCGTCCGTAGCCTGCAGGCGCCGCGATGCCCCACTGCGTTGGGGTCGGTGCCCCGACTTCCAGGCCCCGGCTTCCAGGCCCTGACCTCAACAGCATGGCTTCAACGGCATGACTTCAGTGACCCTGCTCCTGTGTCCGGGCTCCTGCGTGTGTGCCTCAGTGGACCATTGCGGCGCTGGTATCGCGTTGCTCCTCTGGGCGGCGGGTCGGCACGTCAGATGCTGAGACCGCATCGGCCGTTGCTTCGGGGTCGCGACGCATCTCAATGGCAACGTGCGCGCCGCGTCGCCCCATGATCTCTTCGGACGCATCGCTGAGGCGCACAGCGCCGTGGTGCTGCTCTGCAATGCGTTTCACTTCATTTAGGCCGATGCCGGTGCCGGTGCGCTTGCCCTGGGTCACATGGATTTCGACCAGCCGGTCCCGGTCGCGCTTCGGCAGGCCACAACCGTTGTCCATCACCGAAAGCGTCAGTGTGTCGGCGTCCTGAGCGATCTCAACGACGATATGTCCGCGGTAACCGTCCGCGACGCTGTCGGCCTCCTTCAGGGACGCAATCGCCTCCAGGGCATTCTTGACCATGTTGATGAGAGCGCGCCCGATCAGGCGCTGGTCGATGGGCCACACGATGGCGCTGGCGTTGGTCGTCGCCGGTGCGCCAGTGACGGCGCCGCTGCCGGGTGCCGCCGCCTGCGTCGCGCCGCGCCCGTCGCCCAAGCCAAGGTCAACCGTTTCTAAAGCCGTGCCGCGACGCACCTGGAGCACGAAGTCCACATCACGGTGCGCGTTCGACTGCAGGAACAGCTTCTCGCGGACCACCTGCACGACGTCCTCAGGCGCCAGCATGGCCTCCATCATTTGCCCCTTGCCGGAGAAGTTGTTCAACAGCAGGCGGATGTCTTCCACCTGGCGCACGATGGTGTCCGTGCACTTGGCAAAGGTCTCTCGGTCCGTCGTGATCGCGCCTTCGTACTTGCGCTTGAGACGTTGTGCTGAAAGCTGAATGGGCGTCAGCGGGTTCTTGATCTCGTGGGCGACGCGACGGGCAAAATCCGCATACGAGCGCACGCGCTCGGCCGCGACGAGATCAGTGATGTCATCGAAGGTGATGACGGTGCCATAGTCCGCTTCCTCAGCGGCCTCGCGCATCGCGATCACGGCGAACGTCTGTTCGTGCTCACCGCGCTGGATAACGATCTGATCCTGGGCCTGCTCGCGTCCAGAGGCGCCAGTGACGGTGCTTACGACCGGCTGAAACTCGGGTATGACGTCTCCGAGACGGGCGCCCAGCTCAATCTCCTCAATCCCCTCCAGGTGCTTTTGGGCCGCGCGATTGACGATCACGATCCGGCCGTCGACGTCCGTCCCAATAACCCCGGCTGAGACCCCGGACAGCACCGTCTCGATGAAACGCTGACGCTCGCTGAGCTGGCTGTTTGCACTCAGCAGTTCCCCCCGCTGCGCCTTGAGCTGGGTCGTCATGCGGTTGAACGTCTCCGACAGGTGCCGCATGTCGCCTTCGGCATGCTCGCAGTTGACGCGGACATCGAGCTTGCCGTCCGACACTTTCTCGGCAGCTGTTATCAGATTGCGGATCGGGGCCATCAGGCCGTTCGCGAATGAAAGCCCGGTCCAGACCGCAGCCAGCAGCAACGTCAGTGCGATCATCAGATACATGAGCCCGAAGGCGACCTGCACACCGGTGCGCCGCGCTTCGAGTTGGTTGTACTCGTTCACACCGCGCCGTGTTTCCAGCAGATGGCGCGTCACCTGTTGGTCGACATCACGCGAGACGTACAGGAAGAGATTTGGGAAGGTCTCAAGCTGCTTGATCGCGGCAACGCGATTGGAGCGCCCCGGCGCAATGCCGATGGAATCCCCGTTGATGGCATCGTTGAGGGCGGCCGGCGGCGGCGCGAGGTAGTCGGCACCTGCCGTCTGAGCGGCAGTGGCGACAACCTGCCCGTTCTCGTTCAGCAAGTAGGCATAGGGGATCGAGCGTAGCGCGCTTTGCTGCGACAGGCGAAGCTGGAAAATCTCGGTCAGGCTTGAGGCGCGGTCCAGGTCGCGCGCCATGGCCACGGCGTCCGTGCGCAACACCTGACCGTGTTCTTGAACGTAGGCCTCCGCAACGCCCAGTGAGTTCTGAACGATCAGGCGCGTGCGGTCGGAGAACCAGGCGTCCAGCCCCCGGTCCAGCGAGATCCAGGCAAACAGCGCCAGAACGACCGCGGGTATGAGTGCAACGCCTGCGAACAGCGTAACGATGCGCATGTGCAGACGGGAACCCGCGGCCTGGCGCTGACGCTCCTTCCACAGGTGGCGCAACTGCAGGGCGATCACGCCCACCATCGCCAGGATCAGAACGAAATTGATGATGAAGGTGACGGTGACGACCTCACCGGTCGGCACGATGGGTGTCAGCCCGGTGAGGATCAGACCCGTGGCCAACCCCGACAGCAGCGATGCCAGCACAATGGCCAGGCCGACGACGAAGCCAGGGCGTGGCCCCAGCCTGCGCAACACGCGCTGTGCCCGTGGGCCTTTGGCTGCGCTCTCCGTCACCGCGTCGAGGCCGCGCCCCAATGAGCCAAACACGCCAAGCGTGGGGCCGTGCTGCGCGAACCGCGCGTGCGCCCCGTCGGAAACGTCGCGGATCAGCCCGCGCCAGGCGGTTGCCGTTTCGCTGAACGCAATGCGCGCCCCGCGGCCCACGGCAGCAACGGCCGCGCGCGAGCCGGACTGTGACGTCGGCGCGTCCTTCGATGTGCGATCAGACGGCGGTTGGGCTGTCACGCAGGCATCCATGGGTTGTGGCCGATGGGACCGGTCGCATCAAACCGAATTGTTGCATTTATGCGACAACTCTCGACCTAACCCTGGCTCGTGGCTTAGTCAACCCACTGTGTTGCGGTTTTGCACTTAGGCGCCTGGGCTGCCGGACCCGTCTCACACGGAGCCCCGCGGCACCCCACCCTGGGATGGCAACTTGACCACTGTTATGTTGTGGTCGCGGATCTTCTTGCGCAATGTGTTGCGGTTGAGGCCAAGCAGTTCCGCCGCCTTGATTTGATTGCCACGCGTGGCCTGAAGAGCCGCTTCGATCAAGGGCACTTCAACCAGATCGATCACGCGATGATAGAGCCCGTCGGGCGGCAGCGCGCCGCCGAAACCTTTGAAGTAAGCCGTCAAGAATTCCTCAACCGAACGCGTCAGGTCTTCACGGGTGCGAACGGATCGACCGGCCCCCTTCGGCGGGCCAGATGCCTTCAGCTCAGCGCGCACCATTTCCGCTGCGATGCGCTCATGCGGTGAAAGAGCAGCCAGGCGCTCCACGACGTTGCGCAACTCGCGCACATTGCCGGGCCAGTCGTAGGCCTTGAGCGCCTCCAGCGCGTCGGGCTCGAACACGCGCTGACCGATCCCCTTGTCCGCGCATCGCTTGAGGAAGTGGGTCGCCAGATCAGGAACGTCCGACGTGCGCTCCCTGAGTGCGGGAAGGCGCAGCGGGACAACGTTGAGCCGGTAATAAAGGTCCTCCCGGAAGAGGCCCAGTTCGATCTGGTGGCGCAGATCACGGTGGGTGGCTGCCACGATGCGCACGTCGGTGCGGATGGGGCGGCGTCCGCCAACGGTGGTGTATTCGCCTTCTTGCAGCACCCGAAGCAGGCGGGTCTGGGTGTCCATCGGCATATCGCCGATTTCATCGAGGAACAGGGTGCCCCCCTCGGCCTGCTCGAAGCGGCCGATGCCCCGGGTCATTGCGCCTGTGAACGCACCCTTCTCGTGGCCGAACAGCTCTGACTCGATCAGTTCCTTTGGGATGGCGCCCATGTTGATGCCGACAAAGGGGCCGCCCTTGCGCTGCGAGAAATCATGCAGGGCCCGCGCGACCAACTCCTTGCCGGTGCCGCTCTCACCCGTGATCAGCACCGTCAGATCATTCTGTGTCAGCCTGGCAAGCGCCCGGTAGATCTCCTGCATGGCAGGCGAGCGCCCGATCAGCGGGAGCCCCTCGTCCTCACCTTCAACCGCCGTGGCGGCGCCACCCGCACGGGCATGCTCAAAGGCCCGCCCGACGATCATGATCAGTTCATTGAGGTCGAAGGGCTTGGGCAGATATTCATAGGCGCCGCGCTCGGCCGCCTTGATGGCGGTCAGCACCGTGTTCTGGGCACTCATCACGATCACGGGCAGTTCGGGGCGGACGCGTT
Source organism: uncultured Hyphomicrobiales bacterium (assembly GCA_964527285.1). Lineage (GTDB taxonomy): Bacteria > Pseudomonadota > Alphaproteobacteria > Rhizobiales > CAZGNQ01 > CAZGNQ01. Next base: position 4,250 of record CAZGNQ010000208.1, read on the forward strand.
TGATGCGGGGCAGTAGATCAAACGCATTCTCATCCGGCATCACAACGTCGGTGATCACCAGTTGGCCCTCACCGCTGGCAATCCACTTCCACAAGGTGGCGGCGTTCGAGGTGACGCGTGGGGTGTAACCGGCGCGTGACAGCGCCTGATTGAGAACCGTGCGGATGGCCGTGTCATCGTCGGCCACAAGGATTTCGCCACGCGTCATGGGCGTTCACCCGCGCTGCTGTCCAGCGCTTGCGCATCTATGCAATCCTGCGCGCCCGGCGATTGGGCCTGCGCTGCGACGCGCGATGCAATGGGCAGGAGGATCCGGAACTGCGTGCCCTGATTGGATGCGCTTGCGCTCGCGGGCTGGCTCGCCTGGCCGGGCTGAGCGGCGCTTGCGGCAGTGCATTCGATCACACCGCCATGATCGTTGATGATCTTGGCCACCAGCGCCAGACCAAGCCCGTTTCCGCCGGACTTTGAGGTCACAAAAGGCTCAAAGATGTGTCGCCGCAAGTCGGCCGGGACACCGGTGCCATTGTCGGTCACGGTGATCATCAACGGCAGGGATCGGCGATGGTGCCGGCTGGCCACCGACAGGTGCACGCCTGGACGGTAGGCGGTTGCGAGCGTGATGCGGCCGTCGCTGCGCGTCGACGCTATGGCTTCGGCCGCGTTCTTAACGAGGTTGAGGATGACTTGTATCAGCTGGTCCCGATCACCCGGCACCGGCGGCAGCGATGGATCGTAGATCTCCTGAAAACTCACGTGCTTGGCAAAACCGCTCTCGGCCAGCGCCCGCACGTGTGAGAGCACAGCGTGAATGTTCACCGCGTCGCGTGCCGGTGGGCCTTCATGCCCAAACACCTCCATGCGATTGACGAGGCCCGCAATGCGGTCCGTTTCCGTGCAGATGAGCTGGGTCAGGCTGCGGCCTTCGGCATCCAGGTCGTGTTGCAGAAGCTGGGCTGCACCGCGGATGCCTGACAGTGGGTTCTTGATTTCATGGGCCAGCATCGCGGCCATGCCAGAGATCGAGCGTGCCGCTGAGACATGGGACAACTGACGCTCCATCAGCTGCGCCATGGAGCGTTCCTGCAGGATCACCATCACGTTGCTGGAGTCCCGCGCGATGGGGCTCGCGAACACGTCGACAAGACGCTGTGCCTGGGTGCGGGCGGTGGTGAATTCAACACCGTATTCGTTGATTGACGCGCCGCTGCGGCGGACCTGCTCGATCTGCGTGATCAGCGGACAGGCAAAAGGCAGCAGGTCCGTCAACCGCGACCGCCGCAACTGACTGGCACTCGCCTCGAACAACTGTTGGGCCGCCACGTTGACGCGCAGGAAGCGGTTGTCGGTGTCGACCACGAGCACAGCGCTCGGCAGAGCCTCAATGAGCGCGGTGTCGGATATTGGCCCGGCTTCGCTGCCCGGTGTGTCAGTACGGGCCGACATTCCCTGCCACTCCTCGTCTTGCGGTTGCACCGGTATAGCCAGAGTGGCGCCCGCCGTCACCGTCGCCCCGACGTCTTGCAACAGGAGACGGTCGCGGGCCGTCGTCGCTTGAGGGGCCGTCGACATGCCGGGAAAGTCCTTGAGGGTTGCTTGGGTGTTGCTTGGGTTTTGATGTGGCAGTGCTGAGCGTTATGCCCATAGCCCGCTCAGCCATGCGCTTTCAGGCTGCTGCGGGCACATCGCGCACGGGACAATGATCCGACGCCCTGGCGTCATCTCCAGGTTCCGGCGGACATACCGCCGAAATGCAGTCGTCGGAATGGTACATCGCGTCAATCAGGTTGAGCACCTCGTGCGGCGTCTGGGCAGCGCACAGCTGCGCGCGCCAGTGGGCGACGGCCGTCTCGCGCGTGAACGATTGCTCGGCATACCATGCCAGGTGCTTGCGTGCGTGCCGCCGGCCCTTTTCCGTGCCGTAGTGCGCCAGCATGGCTTCGTAGTGTGCCTGAACGAAGGCTGCGCGTTCTGCCGATGTCGTTGGGATGGCGCGGCTCGCGCAGATTGCCGGCGCCGCACCATCGGCGCCAACGCCGTTGGCCTGAGCGCAGAGCGGCTTAACATCAGTTGCCGCCGGCGTCGCATTGGCGGCATGACAAGCGTGCGCCGCGATTTCGCCGGCGCACCAGGGCTGGCCATAGCTCGCCCGCCCGACCATCACGCCGGCGGCACCGCTGAGCGACAGGGCTCGTCTGGCGTCCCGCGGCGATGCGATGTCACCATTGATGATCACCGGAATGGAAACGGCGGCCACAACCTCGGCGATGGCGGCCCAGTCCGCCGTCCCCTCGTAGAACTGCTGGCGGGTGCGCCCATGCACGGTGAGGAGCTTGACCCCGCAGGCCTGCGCACGCCGCGCCAATTCGGCGGCGTTGATTGACGCGCGGTCCCAGCCCAACCGCATCTTGAGGCTGACGGGGCGCTCGGTGTGGGCGACGGTTGCCGCAATGAGGCGCTGCGCATGGTCGAGATCGCGCATCAGCGCCGAACCTGAAAGGCCCTTCGTCACCATGC
>CAZGNQ010000209.1:0-6712 GCA_964527285.1 uncultured Hyphomicrobiales bacterium
GGCAGGACCGCAAACCGGGCCCCCGCACGCCGATCTCGGCCAAGCTCGTGGCCAACATGATTGAACGGGCCGGTGCTGATCGCGCGCTCTGCCTGGACTTGCATGCGGGTCAGATACAGGGCTTTTTCGACATTCCAACGGACCACCTTTACGCCGCCCCGGTGGTCATCCGTCACATTCGTGAAGCGTTTGGGAAAGATGATCTGACCATTGTGTCTCCGGACGTTGGCGGCGTGGTCCGCGCCCGCCTGATCGCCAGTCGGCTCGATGTGCCACTGGCGATTGTCGACAAGCGCCGGGATGGGCCCGGCAAGACGGAGGTCATGAACGTGATCGGCGAGGTTGAGGGTCGGCGCTGCATCATCGTGGACGACATCGTGGATACCGGCGGCACCTTATGCAAGGCCGCCGAAGCGCTCGTGGCGCAGGGGGCCACGCGTGTCATGGGCTTCATCACCCACGGTGTCCTGTCCGACCCGGCCATTGAGCGCATCTCGAAGTCGCACCTCAATCCGCTGGTGATCTCCGACAGCATTTGCCCCACGCCCGAAACGCTGGCGTGCGAGAACATCGAGATCATGCCCGTGGCGCCTTTGATCGGTGAAGCCATGCGCCGGATCGCAACGCATGAGAGCGTCTCGTCGCTGTTCGATGATTAGCTGATCAGTTACGCTTTCGGGCGCGCCGCCCGGCGTTATGAAAGCTGAGCGAACGGGCGGCACGCGGCTGTGTCAGCCGCAATCGGAGCCTATGAGCGACGAACGCGGAGCGACGGCCCCAAAGCCTGGCCGCCCTGTCCAACCCAAGAAGTCCACCCCAAGAGGTCCATCCCCAACACGTCGGGCCCAACAAGCCGGCCCCAACGCTGGCGCTTTATCGCGCACAAAGCATTGCTCTGGCGGCCGTCAGTCGCTATAGGACCGGCTCCGCTTATCATTTCAGTCGTCAACGGCGCTGTGCCGAGCCGCACGTGCGCCACGCATGACCTACGGATCGTTCAATGTCAGATATTGTAGAACTGCAGGCCGACGTGCGCGCGGCCGGCGGCTCAGGCGCGGCCAAGACCATCCGCCGCCAGGGCCGTGTGCCCGCCATCATTTACGGACGGGACCGCGAGCCCACGCCGATCACTGTCGATTATCTGCCGGTGCTCAAGCAGTATGAGACCGGCCAATTCATGTCGACGATCTTTTCCATCGACGTCGATGGCAAGAAGGAGCGTTGCATCCCGCGCGAAATCCAGCTCGACGTGGTGCGTGACTTCATCCTGCATGTCGACTTCATGCGCGTTGCTGTCGATGCGGCGATTGACGTGGTCGTCCCCGTTCAGTTCATCAATGAAGAGAAGTCACCCGGCCTGAAACGTGGCGGCATTCTCAACGTGGTGCGCCACGAGGTTGAGCTGAAGTGCCCGGCCAATGACATTCCGGATCACATTGAGGTTGACCTGGATGGCGTGGAAATTGGCGACTCGCTGCACATTTCAGCCGTGAAACTGCCGGCCAACGCGACGCCGACGATCACCGACCGGGATTTCACCATCGCCACAATTGCCGGCACGCGCGCAACCACACTGGCCGAGCAGGACGGCAGTGGCGAAGAGGGTGGCGGCGACGAAGGCTGAGCCGCCGTCCGCGGTGCTGGCCGACGCGCGACGATGGTGGCTGCTTGCGGGCGCGATCCCCTTGCGTGGGAGTGTCCCGTCAAGGCGGGAGCCGTCGGCTGGCATAGAGGTGAAGCTGGCAATGGGGCCGGTGCGCTAAAGGGGAGGATGCGGGATGAAGATCGTCGCAGGCCTCGGCAACCCCGGCGCCTCCTATGCCCGCAATCGGCACAACATCGGTTTCATGGCCGTCGATGCGATCCAACATCGCCACGGCTTCGGCCCCTGGCGCAGGAAGTTCCAGGGCGACGCCAGCGAGGGCACGGTTGGCGGCCAGAAGTGTCTGCTGCTCAAGCCATCCACCTACATGAACGACTCCGGCCGCGCGGTCAGTGAGGCGGCCCGGTTCTATAAAGCCGAGGTGGGTGACGTCATCGTGCTGCACGATGAGCTGGACCTGGCGCCCGGCAAAGTGCGCGCCAAGGTCGGCGGTGGCCATGCCGGGCACAACGGCCTGCGCTCGATCATGGCGCACATGGGGGCAGACTTCGAGCGCATCCGCCTTGGCATCGGCCACCCGGGCCGCAAGGAACTCGTTCACCGGTGGGTGCTGGGCGATTTCGCCAAAGCAGACGAGGCGTGGCTGGAACCGCTGCTGGACACCCTTGCCGACCATTTTGACGACATCGTCAATGGACGCGCCGAAAAGGCGATGAGCCGGATTGGGCAGGCGGTGACACCGGCAGGGCCCGCAAGCGCGGCAGGCGGGCCAAGCAAATCCGGGATGCAGCGCAAAGCATCCGCCAAGCCAGTTGAAAAGCAAGCCGAAAAGCAAAACGCGAAGCGGCCTGCCATTGGGCCTGCCATTGGGGCCAGCGACACCGCTCCGGCTGGCGCAGCACCGGCCTTGCCAGGGACTACGGAGCGCTCATTGGAGCCCGACACCCTGCCGTCCAGCTCTGCCGCACCCGAAGCCCCCGCCCCATCGAGTGGCCGCGGCGACGCCCCGAAGCCAGCGAGCGGCATGGAACGGGCCCTCAAAGGCCTTCTCGACAAATTCAAATAGACGGTCCAAGGCCATCTTGCCGGGCGCTCGGTGGCCGTTTCCGCGATCGACCTTGCGATCGTGGACGCCAAACCGCGCTATCCGCCCCTCCCTTTTCAACCGTCCGCGGAGCATACGTCATGGGTTTTCGATGCGGCATCGTGGGTCTGCCGAATGTTGGCAAATCAACGCTTTTCAATGCGCTGACACAAACAGCCGCGGCCGAAGCAGCCAATTATCCGTTCTGCACCATCGAGCCCAACATCGGCGATGTCCCGGTGCCGGATCCACGCCTGGAAAAGCTGGCGGCCCTGGCGAAATCCAAGGAGATTATTCCGACGCGTCTCACCTTCGTGGACATCGCCGGTCTCGTGAAGGGCGCATCGAAGGGTGAGGGACTTGGCAACCAGTTTCTGGCCAACATCCGTGAGGTGGACGCCATTGCCTATGTGCTGCGCTGCTTTGAGGACGGTGACATCACCCACGTCGAAGGCCGTGTGGACCCGTGCGCAGACGCCGAAATCGTCGAGACGGAATTGATGCTGGCCGACATGGAGAGCCTGGAAAAACGCAAGCCCGCACTTGAGAAAAAGACGCGGGCTCAGGACAAGGTCGGCCAGGAAGCGAGGGACACGATCGCCCTGATTGACCGCGTTCTGGCCGTGCTGGGGGAGGGAAAAGCAGCCCGCCAGACGGAGATCGCCGAAGAAGAGCGCGCCGCCTTCCGTCAGTTGCAGCTCCTCACGTCAAAGCCCGTCCTCTACGTTGCCAACGTGGATGAGGCGTCAGCCGGCACCGGAAACGAATACTCGGCCAAGGTCGTGGAAAAGGCTGAGGCCGAAGGTGCCGCTGTGGTCGTCATCTCCGCGCGGATCGAAAGCGAACTGGCGATGCTGGAGGCAGAGGAGCGGGAGGAATATCTTGACGAGATGGATCTGGAGGAACCGGGCCTCAATCGTCTCATCCGCGCCGGGTATGGTCTGCTGGAACTGATCACATACTTCACGGTCGGACCGAAGGAAGCGCGGGCCTGGACGGTGCGTCAGGGGACAAGCGCGCCAAAGGCCGCCGGGGTCATCCACACGGATTTCGAAAAGGGCTTTATCCGGGCGGAGACCATCTCGTTTGACGAGTACGTGGGCCTGGGCGGCGAGCAGGGCGCAAAAGATGCCGGCAAGATGCGTCTGGAAGGAAAAGAATACGTCGTCTCCGACGGTGATGTGATGCACTTCCGTTTCAACACCTGATCGGGTTGCGCAGCTGCGGTCCTGCGTCGGCATCGCAGACGCGGCAGGGGCAAACCGGCGCGCTCACTCCGCCGCCAGCCCATGCGATGCCTCTTCACGCGACGCCTCTTCATGTGATACGTGGCCAGCCAACGCATCCCCCGCCAGATCAGCCCGTGCGGCGCGCCCGCGCGGTCCCTGGAGCCAGCGCATCCGCTCAGGCGTCAGTTGGGCCACATCGCTCAAGCCCATCAGGATCATATCGCGATGAAGCTCGTCGCGCAGCCGCGTCAGGGCCCGCCGCACGCCTTTTTCTCCCCCGGCAGCGAGCGCGTAGAGATAGGCGCGGCCAATCGAGCAGGCATCTGCGCCGCACGCCAATGCTTTCAGCACATGCGTGCCGCGGCGCACACCGCCATCCAGGATGATCTCGGCGCGCCCGGCCACGGCATCCGCGATTTCCGTGAGTTGATCGAACGGGGCGGGTGCGCCATCCAACTGTCTGCCGCCATGGTTTGAAATCATCACGGCCGTTGCGCCGATGTCGATGGCGCGGCGCGCATCTTCTGCGGTCAAAATCCCCTTGATCGCAAACGGCCCACCCCACCGCACCACGGCCCGTTCTGCGTCCGCCCAACCGATGGTCGGATCGAACTGCGCGTTCACGTAGTCCATCACGGAAACAAGATTGTCGGAGCCCTGCGCGATGCGGTGGTGGACGTTTGCAAGGCGGAAGGGCTCACCGCTCAAATAGCCGAGCGCCCATCGCGGGTGGGTTGCGAAACTCGCAAGACCGGCCAGGTCGAACCGCGGTGGCATCACCATCCCCGTGGCCAGATCGCGCTCCCGGTTCCCGGCCACGAGCGTGTCCACCGTCAAGCACAGGGAGGTGAAGCCGGCGGTCCGGGCGCGATCAATAAATTCATCCGTGAGTGAACGGTCCTTGTGGATGTAGATCTGGAAGCATTTCGCGCCCTCAGTCAGCGCACCGATCTCCTCGATGCTCACCGTTGCAAGTGTGGAAAGGGCATAAATCGTGCCGAAAGCATCCGCGGCCCTCGCCACCGCACGTTCGCCATCGGGATGGAAAAGCCGCGTCATGCCGGTCGGGGAGAGAAAAAGCGGCAGGGCGATGTCAGCGCCCAGAACATGCGTTGCGAGTTGGACGCCTGCGACCTGGTTCAGACTTCCAGGCAGGAGCACGGCATCATTGAAAGCCTGCGTGTTCCGGCGCAGCGTCCACTCATCGTCAGCACCGCCATCGATGTAATGGAACAAGGGCGCGGGCAGGCGCCGCCTGGCAAGGGCGCGAAAGTCCTGCGCGTTGCGACAGCGATCGATGGATGACATGGGCCTGGACCACACACTGTGAGCTTGCCGGCGGCGCATGCTGCCCCGCCTCGTCGGTCCAGCAAGCGATGAGACCGCTCAGTAGAGCAAGGGCACCGAGGTGCGGCTGCTCAGCTTCAAACGCTCCAGACAGCTCAGCCCGGCCGCGGCACTGTTGGCGTCAGGGCTTACGGCGGCAGCGTCCGGGCATCCATCGATCGTATTCACCAGGATCCGCGAAATGCCGGCGCAGGGCGTCTCCTGGAAGGCGAACAGCGTCACCCGTGTCTTGTTGACCGGCAACGGGCCAGGCTTGAGAATGAGCAGCTTGTCGATGGAACCATCGGTGCCGAAGAGCACGATCTCGACGGAAGCGTCGCTGAGCGTCTCACCAAGAGCGTTGTGGAACACAAAACTGGCCGTGCAGCCGGCCTCGCTGTCCGACAGGGTGTTCAGCTCGATCGACAGGGCGGGTGCGTCGCCCGTGACAGAGGCGCCTGCAGCACCTGAGCGCGCCTCCTGTGCCGCAGCTTGCCTCGGTTGGACGCCAGCAACGATCAGGACGACAGCGCTGAGAGCGACAGCCGCAAGCTGGCCGAAGCGTGAGACATTTTTTGACGGCGTCACGGTCGGTCGCATCATGGGTGCTCCTGCGTTTGCGGCCACGCGCCGGCGCAACGTGGCACAAACTGCGCCTGGGCGGACAGGGCATGGCGGTCCAGCTCGCCACGAGCTTAAGCGATTCTCGTGATTATGCCTGACCGCCGCCCAATCCTGGCAGGGATTTCTCACACCGGGCAGCCGGCTGGCGACGCTGCGTCGATGCAGACCCACCGGCGGGCGCGCCGCACGCGCGGGCGGGCCAACGTCTTTTGGACAAGGCATTTTTCCCAGGCAACCACCCTGGACTTCTGTGCCGATCCGCATATGTTGCCCGGCGGAGAGGTGGCCGAGTGGTCGAAGGCGCTCCCCTGCTAAGGGAGTAGGCGCTAACCGCGTCTCGAGGGTTCGAATCCCTTCCTCTCCGCCATCGCAATAAAATAATGCCAATAAATACAGGTGGATAGCCCGGCCTGGGTTACGTCGTACCCACATTTGCACCAACAGAGCACGCCTGGCTAGAGCCCGCACCCGCACATCAGGTGCCCGGGTCCCGTTTTGAGTACTATTCCATGGAGTGCCGCTGCCCAGAACTGAGACCCTTACCCCGCTCGCACACATGAGAGTTATCGCGGCACGAGGCTCATGGCCGGACCCACCCAACGGCGCGCCCAGCCAACAATAAAAAAGTCTGTGCTCTCACAGAACTTGCGCTGCGCTCGCCGTGCTGGGACAGGTCAGACATCTATGGTGAAGCCTCTTGGGATATATTTGTAAGCGCATCATGTTCTTGGCAGCATGCCTGACATTTCCACTGGCGGCCTGCGCGGGCCGCGCGCCCGATCTGCCGCAAGTAGTTCAGGTCGAAGACCAGCAGATGAACTGCGACACGATCGTTGCAGAGATCGA
>CAZGNQ010000210.1:0-6575 GCA_964527285.1 uncultured Hyphomicrobiales bacterium
GTGTTTCATACTAAATCGATGTGCGCGGCGACCGTAACGAAGTTGTATGAAAGTCTCTAGGCGTCGGGCTGACGGAATTTGGCCGGCGACATAGGAGTTCTTGGCGGAAACACGGTTCGCGCGTGCTGATAATGTCTCAAACGCGTCGTTTGGCGCAATGAGTTGAACAATCATGCCAGGAACGCGACGCTGTGCCGGCGGCGTGCTGAACAGTGGCGCAACCAAAGTCGCACGCTGTCCGCATGCGTCAGATGAGCCCGTCCCCCTTCATGCTGAAGGATCCCTGGCGACCGACAATGATGTGGTCGTGCACGACGATCCCCAGTGGTTTGGCCGCCGAGACGATCATGCGGGTCATGTCGATGTCCGCCCGCGAAGGGGCGGGGTCGCCTGATGGGTGATTGTGCACAAGCACAATGGCTGTTGCCGAAAGCTGCAACGCCCGCGCGATCACTTCACGGATGTAGACCGGCGTGTGGTCCACCGTCCCGCGCTGCTGTACCTCATCGGCGATCAGCCCGTTGCGCTTGTCGAGGAAGAGAATGCGGAACTGTTCTCGCGTTTCGTAGGCCATTGCGGCGCGGATATAATCCTGCACCGCCGTCCAGGATGTGAGCAGCGTGCGCTCAACCGCACGGTCACGCGACAGCCGCAAACCGGCAGCGGCCACGATGTGCAAATCCGTGGCGATGCCGTCAGATACGCCGTCAACCTCCTTCAAGCGTTCGCGCGGCGCCGACAGCACCTCCGCGATACTGCCGAATTTCGCGATCAGGGCCTTCGCCAACGGCTTGGTGTCGCGCCGGGGAATGGCGCGAAACAACACCAGCTCCAGCAACTCATAATCGGCCAGAGCATCGATGCCGGCGCTCACGAAGCGTTGGCGCAACCGGTCGCGGTGGCCGGCGTAATGGGGGCGCGGCTTGTTCTTGGTGGCCGGTTCGGCCGATCGTCTGCTGGCCGCGGTCGCGGTGTCTGCGCCTTGGGCAGGTGCTGCACCAGGTTTTGCGGATTTGGGCTCCAGGCCGGGGATGAGTGCATCACTGCCCGGTGCCATGCCGATGTCGCGCAGCCCCGCGCCGCCGCCCATTTCATCACCAGTGGATGACGCGCGCCGGGCCACCGGTCACGTGGCTCCCAGTTGCGCGGCGTGTGGCCCGCCCATCGGTTTGTCGAGGCCGGCCGGTGATGACGTGAAAATCTCGCAGCCGTCCTCGGTCACGCCCACCGTGTGCTCAAACTGGGCCGACAGGGAGCGATCCCGTGTGACGGCTGTCCAGCCGTCCGCAAGATGCTTCACGTGGGGGCGGCCAAGATTAACCATGGGCTCGATGGTGAAAATCATTCCGGGCTCCAGGCGCGGACCCTCGCCGGGATGGCCGTAGTGCAGGATGTTGGGCCGGTCGTGGAACACTCGTCCCACGCCGTGTCCGCAGAACTCGCGCACAACGGAACAACGCTCGCCCTCGGCATAGGTCTGGATCGCCGCGCCGATGTGCCCGGTCGTGTGGCCCGGTGTGACGGCTGCGATGCCACGCAGCAGGGCTTCATAGGTGACATCAAGCAGGCGCTCGGCCCGGCGTGAAAGCTGGCCCACCGGATACATGCGGCTGGTGTCACCATGCCAGCCGTCCACAATGAGGGTCACATCAATGTTGACAATATCGCCTTCGCGCAGCGGCTTCTTGGCATCGGGAATGCCATGGCAAACGACATGATTGACCGAGGTGCAGCTCGATTTCGTGTAGCCCCGGTAGTTCAACGTGGCCGGGACGGCGCGGTGGTCGAGGGCAAATTCAAAGATGGCATCGTCGAGCGCCTGCGTCGTCACGCCAGGGCGCACCATGGGAACCAGCATGTCGAGCGCACGGGCGGCCAACTGCCCGGCGCGCCGCATTTCGGCAAACTCACCCTTCGAATAGAGCGGGATACGGACGTCCGTTTTGGCTTTCTGCACGGGTCTTCAGGACTTTCAGGGACGGGGCGGATGATGGTGTTGGCGTGGCGGTGGACGGTACGGCGCACCTTGCCTATTGGGTGATGCGCAATGTCGTGCCCTGCGCCGTTCGCGTCAATGCGCGCAAGGCGCTGTCGGTGGGCAGCCGGGCCCTTCGGCCGGGCAAGCACGTCTGTCTTGCTCGCCCCGTGTTCGATCATGGCCGGCAGGATGTTTCAACCATTGACCGTCGCTGCGGGTCCACCAAGGTGGCGCACAGCGCGCGGGCGACCGCGCACAACAATCAGCCAGCAACCACGAAGGATCTCGCAATGAGTGACGATGCCAATGCGCCTGCGCACCGCTTTGCCACCCAGGCGGTGCACGCCGGCGCGCAACCTGATCCTGCGACCGGCGCCCGCGTAACGCCGATTTACCAGACGACGTCCTTCGTCTTTCAGGACAGCGATCACGCAGCCCGTTTGTTCGGACTGCAGGAATTCGGCAACATCTATACGCGGATCATGAACCCGACGCAGGATGCCCTGGAGCAACGCGTGGCGGCCCTGGAAGGCGGCACAGCGGCGCTCGCAACGGCATCGGGCCATGGCGCGCAGCTGCTCATCTACCACACGCTGCTCGAACCGGGCGATGAATTCATCGCCGCCCGCCAGCTCTACGGCGGCTCGATCAATCAGTTCGGTCAGGCATTTGCAAAAATGGGCTGGCAGGTGCGCTGGGCGGACGGCAACGACCCCGCTTCGTTTGCCGAGCAGGTGACCGAGAAGACCCGCGCGATCCATATCGAGTCCATCGCCAACCCTGGCGGGATCGTCATGGACATCGAGGCGATCTCAAAGGTGGCCAAGGACGCCGGCGTACCGCTCGTCGTGGACAACACGCTGGCAACGCCATACCTCTGCCGCCCGAAGGATCACGGTGCAGACATCGTCGTGCATTCGCTCACCAAATTCATGGGCGGGCACGGCAACTCCATTGCCGGCATGATCGTCGACTGCGGCACCTTCGACTGGAAGGCAAGCGGCCGGTATCCCTCGCTGACGCAACCCTCAGGCAGTTATCACGGCATGGTGATGGCTGATGCCTTCGGGCCGATGAGCTTTGCGATCGCATGCCGAACGCTTGGCTTGCGCGATCTGGGGCCGAGCCTTGCACCGATGAACGCCTTCCTCGTGCTCACCGGCATTGAAACGCTGCCGCTGCGTATGGCGAAGCATTCCGAGAACGCATTGGCCGTTGCGCGCTATCTCGAAGCGCATCCCAGCGTGGCCTGGGTCAACTACGCCGGGCTTGAGAGCAGCCCGATGCACGGGTTGGCGCAGAAGTACTGTCCAAACGGCGCGGGCGCGTGCTTCACATTCGGCCTCAAGGGCGGCTACGCGGCCGGCAAATCCGTGGTCGAGAATGTGAAGCTGTTCTCGCACCTGGCCAACCTGGGCGATGTCCGCTCGTTGATCATCCACCCTGCATCCACCACGCACTCGCAGCTCAGCGAGGAGGCGAAGACGGCAGCGGGCGCCGGTCCGGACGTGATGCGTGTGTCGATCGGCATTGAGGACGGTGACGACATTATTGCCGACCTCGACCAGGCGCTGGCCAAGGCGGGCGCCTGAGGTTCCCCAGCGGCGCCGCACATGGGAGCGGCGCCGTCCCCCGACACCAGGGAGCGGCGTCTTCCCAAGAGATTGGGGAGCCTCCCCCGTCGGCGTGTCCCCGGCCGCAGTGTCACGAGTCGGCGTTCCCAATTGGCGCACATCAGTGCCACCGGCGTGACACCCGCAATCTTTGCCGGCGCTGGTGGGCGGGCTCAGTCGGGCGCGCCCCCGCCCTGCGTCGATGCCTCGATCTCCCCGTCAATCACCTGGAAACCGCCCTGCAGCACGTCCGGACGCGGCGCGATCTGGCGCAGCCTGTCCAGATCGGCCTGCGCGGCATCGGCGTTGCCCAGGCCGGCGTGAGCGGCGGCGCGGTTCTCATAGGCCAGAACAAGGCCCGGTTCGCGTTTGATCACCGCGCTGAAATCAGCAACGGCGCGCGCGAAGCGCCCGCGTGACAGATAGAAGGTGCCGCGTTGGATGAGGGGCAGAACGTCGTCAGGCGTGAGCGCCACAAGGCGCGCATAATCCGACTGAGCTTCGTCAAATCGTCCGGCCTCTGCCAGTGCCTCAGCCCGTGCTTGCAGGTAGATCGCCTGTTCCGGCGCAAGGGCAATGGCTGTGCTGTAGTCGGCGATGGCCGGCTCAAACGCACCTTGCGTGGTGTGAACGACGCCGCGCCGGTAGTGGTGGTCTGGATCGTTCGGCGCCAACGCGATCGCTCGGCTGAGGTGGCCAAGTGCCTGCGCGGTATCGCCCCGGTTGGCCAGCGCATCCCCGAGGGCGTGCTCAACGTCCGCGTCGCCCGGTGTCTGCGCCAGCGCAAGGCGGAAGTCCTCAATGCCGCCGTCGTAATGCCCGAGGATCACCTGGGCCTTGCCGCGCGCCATCAGCCACGCGCTATCGGCACCGCCAAGTTCGATCGCCCGCGAGAGATCGGCAACGGCGGCATCGAGGTTGTCGAGCGCGCTGTGGGCTTTGGCGCGGCTTGCATAGAGCGCTGCGCGTGCGGGCGAAGTGCCTTTGTTGCCGTTCGTGAGATGCGAGCGATCCAGCATGCGCGTGCAGGCCGCAATGGCTGCGTGCGGGTCCCCGTCATCGGCGCACATTTCGCGCACCGCAGCGTCCGACATCGCCAACGCAATGCCGAAAGAAAGTCCTGCCAATGAGATCATGCCCCGCCGCCCTCTTGGTGAATGTACGGCAGTGATTGGCTGGAACTGGGGAGGGATTGTGCTGAGCGATGGCCAGTGACGGTAAAAGGAGCGTGTTTGACGGCGTGGGTCAGTTCACGCTTCGCCAAGCCGTGTCGGCGCGCCCGACACAGGGCGGGCTGTGAGGCACGCAGCATCCGGCCGGAGCAATGGGGCCCGTGTCAGAGCCAGTCGATTGCCATGCTCAGCCGGCTCGCCTGCACCCGCCTGCGAGCCAGCAGGCCATATGCCCTCATGCCCTCCCGGCAGCCGCTCGGGCCCTCCAGGCAGCCTGTCAGGCCAAAATGCCTTCACGCGGAATGCTGTTGTCCTCCAGCCACGCGCAGAGATCGTCCTCGCTGAGTGAATTGCTCGCCAGTGCAAGCACCTTCTCGGTCATGTCACGCTCGGAGACGTCCAGCACAAAGCCGTTCACCCAGAGTGTTATGATGGCCGCCAGGATGGCGGTGCGCTTGTTGCCATCGATGAATGGGTGGTTCTGGGAAATGCCGGAGCCGACAGCCGCGGCAAGGCGGAAGACGCTCGCCGTATCGCCCTCATAGGCGATGATGTTCATCGGGCGGGCCAGCGCTGAGTCAAAGCCGCCCGGGTTGCGCACCCCGTCAGCGCCGCCAAACTGACCGACAGACTGTCGGTGCGCTTCAAGGATGATGTCCCGGCTGGGCAGGATGAGCGGTGCGTCATTCGTCATGAGAGGTCTTCCTGGCGGGCGGGGCGAGGCGATGCGAAGCGGGGCGGCGTTGGGATCAGCATCCGCCGTCTCCTTTATCGGCGCGTCGGCTTGCGAAAAAGCCCCCGCAGTTCGCTGATGCACTGGCCATGCGGCTGCGGCAGCAAATCCACAGGCCGGCACCCGTCGCGTGCCCGCACCTGGAGGGTTTGACTTACGTCAAGGTTGTGCCGCCGGTGCCGCGCCATCGCTGTCCCCGCAGGACAGGCCGGATAGCAGGAGGCATGCATTATGCTCCACTTCGATGCGGTGGCTGAGGCGCCCATGACGCGCGAGCCGTTCCCTCATTTCGTTGCCAGCCGTGTACTGGACGTGCCAGCACTTGACGCGGTGCGTCAGGATTTTCCCCCCATCACAAAGCCCGGCGTGTTCCCCCTGTCGGAATTGAGCCCGGCTGGCGCCTTTGCCGATCTGATCGAGGATATCAATTCCGCTGAACTGGAATCCATTATGGAGGAAAAATTCCAGATGTCCCTGGCGGAGTATCCGCTCATGATCACCGTGCGCGGCCATTGCCAGAAAAAGGACGGGCGGATCCACACGGATTCTTTGGACAAGATTGTCACCTGCCTCCTCTACCTCAATCCGCCCTGGTCGCAGTCGGGCGGGCGCCTGCGCCTGCTGCGCAACGGCACTGACCTTGAAGACATGGTGGCAGAGGTGCCCCCGAACGGCGGGACGCTGGTCGCCTTCCAACGCACCGACAATTCCTGGCACGGCCACCACCCGTACGAGGGGGAGCGTCGCTATGTGATGTTCAACTGGGTGAAGTCGGACGCCGCACTGCGGCGCAACCTCGGTCGCCATAAATTCTCCGCCCGTCTTAAGCGCTTCAAACTGTTCAGCTGACACCGCGGAGCGGTTTTCGATGCCCGTACGATCGCGGACCGCCCGCTCGCACCGGTGTTCACGCTCGGCGGTCAGGCAAGCCGCCGCCGTCCTTGGAGAGCCGAAATGGATCATGCGACACCCATGGCGCCGACCGCGGCCCATCTGCTCCGCGCTCTGGAGAGCGCAACACATGTGACAGAGCCGTTCGACCATTGGCTGCTCGCCGATGTCCTTCCCATGGATGTGAT
>CAZGNQ010000211.1:0-6575 GCA_964527285.1 uncultured Hyphomicrobiales bacterium
GCGTTGGTCGCCAAGCGGCGGC
The DNA here is from genome assembly GCA_964527285.1 of uncultured Hyphomicrobiales bacterium. Classification (GTDB taxonomy): domain Bacteria; phylum Pseudomonadota; class Alphaproteobacteria; order Rhizobiales; family CAZGNQ01; genus CAZGNQ01. The sequence goes on from CAZGNQ010000211.1 coordinate 23, forward strand.
GGCGGCGCAAGTGAGGAGCGTGCGACAAACCGGACGACCGATAATCACGCAGAATTTGTGCACGGGCGGCGCGAAGCCTCGCGCAAACGCGCTCGACGCTTATATACTTGTGACGAATTAGAGCGGATGGCGTGGCCGGCGCCGTACCAGAGATGAGCAGGGCCAATCTGCGCAACGCGGCGACCGACACGGCGCGCGATCACCGGCAGACGCGCTGTGTATTTGTTGGCAACCGATCATCGAACGGGGAGGAAAATCGCGCCATGGGTGATGCTTCGAACCGTTCACACCGCGCGACCGCCGGTTCACTCTTCGCGGGCGCGGACGATCAGTTGAGGCTGATCCTGTTTGATTGCGACGGCACGCTGGTCGACAGCCAGCATGCGATCGTGGATGCGATGACCCAAGCATTTCAAGGCGTTGATAGGCCCGTACCGTCGCGCGATGTGATGCTGGAGCAGGTGGGTCTGACGCTGGAACATGGGCTGCGCGCCATGGTGGCGGACGCTTGCGAAGATCAGATTGCGCAGATGGCCACGATCTACCGGGCAACCTATTGCGCGGTCCGTCAGAGCAAGCGCGAAGGTCATGAGCCGCTCTATTCCGGCATTGCGCCCTTGCTGCGCGAACTGGCGGCCGCCCCCAATTTTCTGCTGGGCACAGCCACGGGGAAAAGCTGGCGCGGGGTCAATCACATGGTCGCCGCCCATGGGCTGGATGGATTGTTTGCGACGTTGCAGACGGCAGACGACAATCCCTCAAAGCCACACCCTGGCATGGTGCTGCGCGCCATGGCGGAAACCGGCACATCGCCCGCACAGGTTATCGTGGTGGGGGACACGCAGTTCGATCTGCAGATGGCGCGTGCGGCCGGTGTCGCGGCCATTGGCGTGACGTGGGGCTACCATGACGCGCATCGGCTGAAGGCGGCCGCACCGGTTGATGTCGTGGAGACGGTCGCTCAATTGCGCGATGCGCTGGCGTCCTGGTCGAGAACCCCGGCGCGATTGAGCGCGGCTGAATGATGCGACGCCCCGTTTCTGGCGACGGGCCACGCAGATCGGTTTCGCGTGACATCGCGTGCCGCCTGATGGTCTGGACCTGGGCCAGCGCCGATGGGATAGGTGCGCGCGAAGCCAGATCCGTTGCTTGCCGCCGCACGGTAGCCACGGCGGTCGGGCCGCCACACCACAAGCGAGCGATCGCATGACGACGCAGCGTCAGACCCAGCCTGACGGCGCCACCGTGCCCGAACATGATGCACAGGCCGAAGCGCCGGATCCGTTGTCCGTTGAGGGGCGGATCAAGGCATTTCAGCGCGCGCTGGCCGGCCCGGAAATGCCGCGCCGCTTCTATAAGCTGGCAACAGCAGAGCCACTGAGCGACGCCGATGAACGTGCCGGCATCCACCAGGACCTGCAGCCGGCGGACACCGCCCTCTACCGCGTGTTGCTGGATGGGCGGCCGGTGCGCACGCCCGGCCGAGCGCTGCTCGTATTGCCCGGTGGCGGCGCAGCGCAGGCCATTGCCGATGAATGGCTGGCCCAGGGGGAGCGGATCGATGCCCGCGCCATGGATTTCACGCGCCTTGCCAACACGGCCATCGACCGCGTTGCGGGACGACGCGGCGAGGTGATCGACGAGATCGTCAGCTACGCGCGGTCGGATCTGTTGTGTTACCGGGCGCAGTCGCCCGACAGCCTCGTTGCGGCCCAGGATGCGGCCTGGACCCCGGTGCTCGACTGGGTGGGCGAGAGCCTTGGCGCCCACTTCGTCACCGTGGCTGGTGTGATGTTTGTTGAGCAATCCGAGACGGCGGCGGAGCGCGTGGCGCAGGCCCTGCACGCGCGGGATTGCTGGGCGCTGACGGCGCTGCATAACATCACGACGCTGACCGGGTCAGCGCTCATTGCATTGGCGCTTGCCCATCGGCACCTCTCGCCCGACGAAGCGTGGGGCGCTGCCCATGTGGATGAGGACTGGCAGTGGGCGCGTTGGGGGATCGACCTGGAAGCCGAGGCACGCCGGGCCGGGCGGCGCGCCGCGTTTGATGCGGCATGGGCCTTCCATGAGGTGACGCAGTCGGCCCGTTAGCAGTTGCGGCGACGCGAGCCGGGATCGTTCAGCGTTCTGGCCCGTGCGTTCGTCTTTGTTGGTTGGCGTCAATTCTGACGTCTGCCTGCCGATTAGCGCAGTCCCGCGTTGTGCCGTCTCTGATTTCTGGGGCATAGGCGTGGTCGTGGGTGACGAGCCGCGGGAGAGGCACCTTGGGATACATCGGTTTTCTGTTGTTCGGGCTGACGGGGCGCATCACACGGCGTGCGTGGTGGCTCGGCGTTCTGCTCATCTTCATTGCCACATTGGCGCTCAGCCTTGCCGCCTACTGGCCGATGATCCAGGACATCGCCACGCGGCCTGATCTGACCGAAGCCGAGGTGGTGGACATCCAACGCGCGTTCGAACCGCCAATCTGGTTTTTCGTCGTCTACGCCGGCATTTTTTATCTGTTCGTTGCCATCTCGGTGAAACGTTTAAGAGACCGAGACTGGTCGCCGATGTTCATTGGTGGGATTTTTCTCGCTTACGTCGCCGTGACAGCATTGGGCATATTCGTCAGCGATCCGAGCATGGGACAGATGACGGAGGACGAGGCGCGCGCCTATTTTACGCAATATGGCCAGTTGTTCATGGTCTATGGTTTTCTTGCGTTCGGGGTCAGCCTGTTTCTTCTCATCGATAATGGCTTCATGCCCGGCACGCCGGGTCACAACCAGCATGGACCCGATCCACGAGTTGGTTAGTGCCGTTATGCCGGGCTGTCGCGCCTGAGACCAGCAATCCGACGTCCGGTCGGTACGCCTCCACTTGGGCGATGGCGATTGCCCGCCCGCAGCATTGGACACCGCGCGACGGCGTGCTACATGCCGCGTCCAGCGCTGGCCAACCGGGCGGCCGCTATGCGCCGGCAGGCGCATGGGCACCCGGTCGATGCCATTCTCCAATCAGCCCCCCTCCAATCAGCCCCAGGAATTCCCCATGAAACACATTGTCCAGGAGCTTGAGAACCGCCGCGCCACGGCCCGTGTTGGCGGCGGTGAGCGGCGCATCGATGCCCAGCACCAGCGCGGGAAACTGACCGCGCGCGAGCGCATTGCACTGCTTCTGGACGAGGGCTCGTTTGAAGAGTTCGACATGTACGTCGAGCACCGCTGCATCGACTTCGGCATGGCCGACAACCGCATTCCGGGTGACGGCGTGGTGACGGGCTGGGGGACGATCAACGGCCGCGTGGTTTTCTTCTTCGCCAAGGATTTCACGGTTTTCGGTGGCTCGCTGTCGGAGGCGCACGCCTCGAAGATCACCAAGGTGCAGGACATGGCGCTGCGCAACCGGGCGCCCATCATCGGGCTGTTTGATGCCGGCGGCGCGCGCATTCAGGAAGGCGTGGCAGCACTCGGCGGCTATGGCGAAGTGTTCCAGCGCAACGTGGAAGCCTCCGGCGTCATCCCGCAGATCTCCGTCATCATGGGGCCGTGCGCTGGCGGTGACGTGTACTGCCCGGCGATGACGGACTTCATCTTCATGGTGAAGGACACCTCCTACATGTTCGTGACCGGGCCGGACGTGGTGAAGACCGTGACGAATGAGACCGTGACGGCGGAAGAGTTGGGCGGTGCGAAGGTGCTCACGTCCAAGTCATCCATCGCCGACAGCGCCTATGAGAACGACGTGGAGGCGATCCTCCAGATGCGCCGGCTCATGGATTTCCTGCCGGAAAACAACATCACGGGCGCCCCTTCGATGCCGACGCGCGATCCAATCACGCGCGTGGAGCCGGCGCTTGATACGCTGGTGCCGGACAACCCGAACAAGCCCTACGATATGAAGGAGCTGATCATCCGCCTTGTGGACGAGGGAGATTTTTTCGAGATCCAGGAGGCGTTCGCCGCCAACATCATCACAGGATTTGCGCGCATCGACGGGCGCACCGTCGGGATCGTGGCGAACCAGCCGCTGGTGCTTGCGGGCGTCCTAGACTCAGACGCCTCACGCAAGGCCGCGCGTTTTGTGCGTTTCTGCGACTGTTTTTCCATCCCCCTTGTGACGCTTGTCGACGTCCCTGGCTTCCTTCCCGGCACCTCCCAGGAGTACGGCGGCCTCATCAAGCACGGCGCAAAGCTGCTGTTCGCCTTCGCCCAGGCCACGGTGCCCAAGGTCACGGTCATCACCCGCAAGGGCTATGGCGGCGCCTATGTGGTGATGAGTTCCAAACACATTCGGGGCGATGTGAACTATGCATGGCCCACCGCTGAGATCGCCGTTATGGGAGCGAAGGGAGCTGCGGAGATTATCTACCGCTCCGAGTTGGGCGACACGGACAAGATTGCACAGCGTGAGCAGGAGTATAAGGATCGCTTCGCCAACCCCTTCGTGGCCGCAGAGCGTGGCTATGTGGACGAGGTGATCCAGCCGGCCAACACGCGATCGCGCGTGGCGCGCGCCCTGAATATGCTCGCCACCAAGAAGGTGGAGCGTCCGTGGCGCAAGCACGACAACATTCCCCTGTGAGCGCACGCCTATTTTTTATTCCGTGCTCTTGCATCCGAGGCAGGGGCGCGCCCGTTGATCCGCGCTAAGGGCGAGTGGCCCCAGGTCACGGGGCACTCCCTGGACCCGTGACCGCTTTGTGGGGCCACGTCCCTGACCTGTCCCGGTCTGCCCTGCCTGACTCGTCCTGCCCTGGCCAGGCGACACCATGCGTGCTTGCATCCGTCCGGCATCCAGCGACGGCTTGGCAGAAAGGGAGCACCACGCATGAGCGACGACACACAGACCCCCGCCTTTCTGGATCGCGCCTACGGGCTCAGCACTGGCGCGCAAACCCGTGAACATTATCGCGCTTGGGCCGCCAGTTACGACGCCGAGGTTCTGGCCAATGGCTACGTCACGCCTCAGCGCTGCGCCGAGGCGCTTCGGGCTCTTGTGGCGGATCGTGACGCCCCGATCCTCGACATCGGTTGCGGCACCGGCCTGAGCGGGGAGGCGTTAAGATCTGCCGGTTTTCGGACGATCGATGGCACGGATTTTTCCGCTGAAATGCTCGATGTCGCGCGTGGCAAGGACGGGCTTTATCGCAGCCTAACCCTGGGCAATGTTGAAGAACCGTTGCCCGGCGCGGCCGGGGACTATGCCCATATGGCGGCCATCGGCGTTTTCAGTCCCGGCCACGCGCCGGCCGGCCTGATCGATGCCGTGCTGGCCCGTTTGCCGGCGGGCGGCTGTTTCGTCTTCTCGTTGAACGATCATGCGCTCGCAGATGCCAGCTACAACACAGCCATTGATGCGGTTGTCGGTGCACGCCTCGGCGAAGTGGCGTTTCGGGAGTATGGCCCGCATCTACCCGCCCGGAATCTGCAGTGTGACGTGGTGGTAATGCGTCGGCTCTGATCACTTTAGCCAACGGGCGGGCCGCGTCGGCAGGCAGTCGGTCGACCGTGCGGGGGGCGATCCACAGCGTTCTGCGCTTCGTGCCACGGCATCACAACGCGTCGCGCGTCCAGTCACCGGATTTACCGCCGGACTTCGCGCTCAGCTTGATATCGGAGATCGTGATGCCCCGCTCAACGGCCTTCAGCATGTCGTAAAGGGTGAGCGCTGCGACGCTGGCCGCCGTCAATGCCTCCATCTCGACACCTGTTGGACCCGTGCACTTGACCGTCGCGGCGATGGCGACCGTGTGGCGATCTGCGTCGGGAGAAAAATCCACCGTTACGCCGTTGAGCGCCAGGGGGTGGCACAGCGGTATCAGTTCATGCGTGCGCTTGGCCGCCATGATGCCGGCGATCCGCGCCGTCGCCCAGACATCCCCCTTGGGCACGTCCCCGGCCATCAGCCGCGCGAAAGTCTCCGGTGCCAGGTGTACGGTCGCCTCGGCAACGGCGCGGCGTTGGGTGCGCTCCTTGTGGCCAACGTCCACCATGCGTGCGGCGCCGTCAGCACCGATGTGGGTCAGCCCGTCGCCATTGTCTTCGCCGCCGGCCATTTCTCCTGCGCTCATGCACTTTCTCCGCCCAGCAATGTGCGCGTTGCCGCGGCGACGTCCGCCTGGCGCATCAGGCTCTCTCCAACCAGGAAAGCACTCGCCCCGGCGCGTGCCAGCCGTGCAATCTCGTCAGGCGTATAAATTCCGCTCTCGGCCACCAGAATGCGTCCTGCCGCAGTATCCCCAGCGCGCGGCGCCAGTGTCTCAAACGTGGATAGAGAGGTCTCGAAAGTCTTCAGATTGCGGTTGTTGATGCCGAGCAGACGGGGGGTAAATGCCAAGGCGCGGTCGAGTTCCTCCGCATCGTGGACCTCCCAAAGCACATCCATACCCCACACGGCCGCTGCGTCTGCCAATTCGCCACACAGGCTGTCCGGCGTAGAGGCCATGATGATGAGGATGGCGTCTGCACCCCAAGCACGGGCCTCAGCGACCTGATAGACATCGACCATGAAGTCAATGCGCAGGCACGGCAACGTTGTTGCAGCGCGCGCTTGCCGGAGAAACTCC
>CAZGNQ010000212.1:0-5230 GCA_964527285.1 uncultured Hyphomicrobiales bacterium
GGCTGCATCGCCGGGTCCGGAAGCTTCGGAATCGTTGCCCATTGCGGTGCCAAGGGTACCGGAGGCCTCGGCTGATACGCCAGTCGCCGTAGAAAAGTCGCCCGTGGCCTCAGCAAGTGTGCCGGTCGCCGTGGTTTCGGCGCCGGAGGCCAAAGCCTGTGTGCCTGTCGCCGTGGCAAAACTGCCGGAGGCCTCAGCCTGTGTGCCAGTCGTCGTAGCAAAACTGCCGGAGGCCCTAGCCGATGCGCCGGTCGCCGTGGCACCGTCGCCGGAGGCCTCAGACGATTCCCCTGTCGCCGTGGCCTGAACGCCGGAGGCCTCAGCGGATGAGCCTGTCGCCGTGCCAAGAGTGCCGGAGGCCTCAGCGGATGAGCCTGTCGCCGTGGCAAAGTTGCCGGAGGCCCTAGCCGATTCCCCTGTCGCCGTGGTGCCGAGCGCCGTGGCATCGGCGTTCTCGCCAAACGCCGACGACCCGGCAAACGTCGCCGACGCCCCATCGCCGACGGCGGTGCCGCCGTTGGCAGCTGCGGTGCCGGCACCGATAGCGACGGAGCCGGTCGAGGCTGCGCCGAGGCCGATGGCGATGGAGGTGTCGCCAGTCGTGGTGGTGGCAGAGGAATTATCGCCGATGGCGATGGCCGAGGTGCCGCCCGTGGCATCGGCCGTCGCGCCGGCACCGTTCAAGTCCGAGTCGCCGCCTAGTGCCGTCGCGCCCGTACCGCTGGCACTGGCGCGTGCGCCGAAGGCTGCATCGCCGGTGCCGGAGGCCTCAGCGGATACGCCAGTCGCCGCAGCAGAGTCGCCGGTGGCCCTAGCCGATGCGCCTGTCGCCGTGGAACGGTCGCCGGAGGCCACAGCCGATGCACCTGTCGCCGTGCCAATAGTGCCGGAGGCCTCAGCCAATGCGCCTGTCGCCGTGGCTTGACCGCCGGAGGCCTCAGCCGATGCGCCTATCGCAGTTGCGAGGAAGCCGGAGGCCTCAGCGAGTGTGCCTGTCGCCGTGGCACTGACGCCCGAGGCCTCAGCCGCTGCGCCTGTCGCCGTGGCTTGGATGTTGCTCGCCTCTGCGTTGGTCCCGACAGCGATCGCCGCAATCGAGGTCGCTCGGGCCTGCTCACCGATGGCAACGGTGCCAGACACCGGCGCGGCCGCCGCGCCGACGTTGTTGCCTGCCCGATAGCCGATGGCGACGTTGCTGTCGCCGACGACATTCTGGCCGGAACTTCGGCCGACGGCGGTGTTGCTGGTGCCATCGACGCCATTTCCGGCATTCGCGCCCACGGCGGTGTTGTCGGTGTTGCCGGCGATGGGCGAGCCGGCGCCGTTACCGCAGGCCGTGTTGCTGGCCTCGCCATTGTCCGAAGCTGCTCCGCCGGCCCCGGCGTTGGTGCACTCGAAGGCCATCGCTGGTTGACAAGTCAGCATCAGACCAATGAGTGGCGCCAATAGAGGTGGGCGAGCCAATTTCCACATAGCATTTCCTTCGGTCAAAGCCTGCAGGATCCGAACGAACACCGCGCAGGAACAAGCCGGGACAGGCGCAATGCACTTTTCTGATGGTCGAGATTTAGGCGATTCGCGCGGTCGGACGCTGAGACAACAAGGGAATCTTTGTGATTGTTGGGGATGGCGCTTGAGCGCAACAGCGCGGGGAAGGTGGCTCCCACCTATCGATGCTGCGGCACTCACGGAAACAGCCGCTGCTCGGAGTTGAATTGGGTCTTTCACCCCCCAAACGAAGGCTATCTGGGCTGACGGTGAAATCTCTCGCCGTTTGGAGGCATGTTCCGTCCCCGACACGCCGGCAGGCACCTCGTTCGTGGCTTGTGGGATAAAGGGCGCTTGCCGCAGCACGTCGCTGCGCCGACTGGCGATGTCGGCATTGTCACAAGGGCGGCGGCGACGATTGGGCCATGCCATAGAAACGAATTTTTTGGCTTGGGGGCCGCCTGCGGCAATGGTCAAGTTGAGCAGTGCCGATTGACTTTGTGTCTTTCGCTGCACCGACCGCGGACGCCCAAGTGGCAAACTTGGCTTGGCTTGTACCCGGCACAGCCAATGCCCTCGCGTGATCCTCAGTGCCAGGCACACGCGCGGTAAGCTCGGAGGCTTGCTCAGCGCATTGATCAGAACCGTGACGTTTTGAGGCTCAGCCAGCGCGAGCCAATGCCAGAACGGAAGATTTGAGAACGAATAGAAACTGATCCAATTCTTCTTCTTTCATGCCAGCCATTTTTGCCTGGCAGCTCGATTGCTCAAAAAAGCGCGCCACCTGTTCTGGCGATGGGGCGGACGGCGGGAGATGTTCGGCGAATTTTGCGGTTAGAATGGCTTGCTTCGCCTCAGCCACAGCTTGAATGGCCGCCGTGGAAGCAGGCCCCATGCCTCTTTCAAAATCAGCGGCATCCGGCATTGCACGAACAATTTCGTAAGTCGGCCAAATGGCGACCTTAAAATATCTGTCGATGTTTGCCGAAAGATCGCCGTTTTCCGCAAACGCCGTGCGCAATTGCGTGCAGACCCGGTCTGCAATGGAGTTGATGGCGGCAGCCATGATCCCGTCCTTGTCGCCAAAACGGTCATAGAGCGTCTGCCGCGAGACGCCAGTCGCGCGCGCGAGGTCGGCCATGGTTGTCCGCCGCATGCCGTAACGGCTCACGACGGTGATTACGGTGTCGAGGATGTCAGCGTCTTCTGTTTCCATGGGTTCTCAGTCGTGTGAAGCGGGGGCATAACTCAATCTTGACAGCTTGACAAATTCATTCCAGTTGTACATCGATCGACCATACGAAGGTCGCAGTCGTGCGGCGTCGTGCCAACTGCAGGGTGGTGGATTTGCAGCAGGTCAAGAGTGAAATGCACGCCGCACCGCAGTTACGTGATCAGTTCAGCCTGCGGCGCGCCGCGATACACGGCGAAGGCCGCCCTGGCCCGAAACGCACAGTTGCCGTGGCGTGCCTTTTGGTGGGTCTTAGCACTGTGTGTACCGGCTGCGTAACCCTCGGGGTTGAAGGGGCCAATATTACAAAAGACAAATTGGTTCATCAGGCGAACATTGAAGCTGCGCAAAATGGTGATCCCCTATCGCAATATAAGGTGGGGGACTCATTATGCTGCTCCATCAATGAAGGGGCTGCTTTTTACAACACGCAGGAAGCTGTGCGCTGGCTTTGCTTATCCGCGCGACAGGGATATGGGCCTGCGATGCTGAAGGTGGGAAGGATCCTGTCGGGCGATGTGGTTGACGGCGTTCGCGTGGCGCGTCGCATCGCACACCGTGCTGTGGGCAGTACGACGAATTTCACGGTCGCTTATGGCTGGCTTCGTGCCGCTGAGCGCAATGGCGTACCCGAAGCCAAAGATCGCGCAAATGCCCTTTGGAGCAAAATGTCCGACGAGCAGCGTGTTGCTTCGAACGCGTTCCAAGGTTCGGCGTTGCCGAAAGCCTGCACTTGGGAAGAAGCAGGCCTAAGCAAATCAGAGTCGACTGAATAACCAGAGTATCGGACTGAAGACATCTGATCAATCATAACCTGCCTCACAAGGAGACCTAGATGCACAAAGCGACCCGCGCCTCCTTCTGGACATTACTGATCACCATTCTGACCGTGGCGCCGGCATTGGCCCAGGATACACGCCCGAACATCCTTGTGGTGCTGTTCGATGACGTCGGTTTCAGCGGCTTTGGCGCTTATGGCAGCGACGCGCGCACGCCCGCGATCGACGCTCTGGCGAAGCGGGGCACGATCTTTTCACGCTATTATTCGTCTCCGTTTTGCGGCCCAAGCCGCGCCATGCTGATGACCGGGATGGACAATCATCAGGTCGGGATGGGCACTCTGGTGGAAACCGTTACGCCCGAAATGAGCGCGTATCCAGGCTATTCCATGACCTGGAATGAGGATCAGGCGACGATTGCGACGGTCCTGTCGAAGGCAGGATATAGAACGTACGTCACCGGGAAATGGGGCATCGGTGCGAAAGGTAAAAACCTTCCAAATCGGTTTGGCTTCGATCGCTCGTACGTGATGGATTCCACCGGCGGGAGCAACTACGACCACACCCACTACTTGCCCGGTTATCCCGAGGTGTCGTGGTATGAGGACGGCGAGCCAACGCGGTTGCCGGAAGATTTTTACTCCTCCCGCAATCTCGTCGATCAGATGATCAAGTACATCGATGGGGGCCAGGCTGGTAAGCCCTTTTTCGGCTTCCTCTCGCTTCAGGCCGTGCACATTCCGGTGCAGGTGCCGGCCGAGTTCATCGAGCGCTATAACGGCGTTTTCGATGCCGGGTGGGACGTGATGCGCAAACAGCGCCTCCAGCGTGTAATCGAGCTGGGTCTTGTGCCAGCCTCGACCAAGTTGGCCCCCGTCCACGCCGACCATCGCGCCTGGGATGATCTGTCAGCAGAAGACAAAGCCGTTGCTGCGCGCGCGATGCAAGTCAATGCCGGGATGATGGAAGCCGCGGACTACCACATCGGGCGCCTTCTCGATCATCTGGAATCGACCGGTCGCCTGGACAATACAATTGTTGTCATCACGTCGGACAATGGCGCAGAATCCGGCGTCACATCATTCGAAGGGTTTCTGCCCAACTTGCTTTTAAGCGGTATCCACCGGTTGGAAGGTTTCGATACGTCGCCAAGCAATATGGGGCTGCCGGGAAGCCTGACGGCCATCGGTCCGGAATGGGCATCGGTCGAAGCGGCGCCGTTCAATCTCTATAAGTTCTATTCCAGCGAGGGTGGGCTCCGCGTGCCGCTGGTGATCGCCGGTCCTGGCGTTACGGCCACCGGGGTCCAGCGCGCACCGGTCCATGTTGCGGACTTGATGCCAACGCTGCTCGATGCGGTTGGTGTCGACTACGATGCAGATCAACTCTACGGGCGCAGCATCCTGCCGGTGCTTAAAGGACAGGCGACCGGGGTTCGCACCGACGATCAAAGCTTTGGCGTCGAAGTGAGCGGGAACGCTGCCCTCTATCGTGGCAATTGGAAACTCGTGCGGACAGCGCTGCCGCGTGGTGACTTTGAATGGCGGCTTTTTGATCTTTCAACGGACCCCGGCGAAACAACTGACCAGGCTGCGGAAAACCCGGCTTTGTTCGAGGAACTGCGCGCTGAATACCAAGCCTATGCGGAAAATGTCGGCGTATTCGAAGTTGGGCGCGAGGACTACGCACAAAAGCAACTCTTTGAAAACCTTCTGGAGCGGTCAATCGAGAC
>CAZGNQ010000212.1:5330-6563 GCA_964527285.1 uncultured Hyphomicrobiales bacterium
TCTTGGCCATCGCGATCTATAATCTGACAAGCATTCTGGCTTTCATGGGCCTTCACCGGCATTATACGATCCCGGACTTCGACCTGAAGGGACGACGGGCGTTGGTGGTTTGTACCAGCCATGACAGAATGGACCCGACGAAAAGGAAGACGGGCGCCTTCGGCTCAGAATTCACGGTGCCCTATTACGCCTTCATCAACGCAGGTCTGGAGGTCGACATGGCCTCGATTAAGGGTGGCGAGATACCGATACAGCCCTGGTCCTGGTCGTGGCCCTTGGCCTGTCACGATGATCGCCGTTTCATGGCCGACAAGGCCGCGATGGACAAAGTCAAGAACTCCAAGCCGATCGCAGAAATCGATCCGGGCGACTATGACGTGATCTTCATGGCCGGCGGCTGGGGTGCCGCCTATGACTTAGCTCAAAGCGAAGTCCTGGCGGACGTGGTAACGCGAGCCAACGCTCAAGGAAAGATCCTCGGCTCCGTTTGCCATGGCGCCCTTGGTTTGGTCAGCGCAAAGGGCATTGACGGTGAGCTGCTTGTGAAGGGGCGCCGCGTGACCGGCGTGACGAACGACCAGATTAATACCTTCGGCATTGCAATCACGCCCAAGCACCCCGAGGACGAACTGAAGAAGGCTGGAGCGATCTACGAGTGCCAGCATGCATGGCGTGATCCGTTCACGACCCACACAACCATCGATGGTAATCTGATCACTGGTCAGAACCAGAACAGTGGATACGAGACATCCCACCGCATCCTTGAAAAAATGGCCACGCAGAGAAATATCTAAACGGCGCAAGCGGATCATCGGCCTCTTGGAAGGCGGTTCGTGAGGGTGGCGCCTTTGCGATTGCGAGCGTGGCATCGATCCGCAGTCCTGGAAAAGGAGCACACCGATGGGTTGGAAGCTGTACACATTCGTTGCTATCGTGGGGCTTACGATTGTTGGCTATTTCGCAACCCCGCTTGCTCTGCGTGCCATGGGCCTGCACCCGCACTATGAAATCCCGACGTTTGACCTCGCCGGAAAACGTGCCCTCGTCGTGACGACGAGCCACGGGACGCTCGGCGATACTGGCAAGGTCACGGGCGTTGCTGCGTCCGAAATGACCATACCCTACTATGCATTTCTCGATGCCGGCATGACGGTAGATCTCGCTTCGATCAAAGGTGGCGAGATCCCCGTGGAGCCGATGACAGTGCGTTGGCCGATCGCGACCGCCGATGAT
>CAZGNQ010000213.1:0-6511 GCA_964527285.1 uncultured Hyphomicrobiales bacterium
GGCCACCGCCAGTGCATTCCGCGTCTTTGCAACGGCCGCGCGGGTCTCCAGCACGTCGTCCGCGACCGGCGCCACGTCATCCTCGGCAGCGGCTTGTTCATCAACGGGCGCATCAGCCCCCGCCACAGCGTCGGGCAACGCATCAGCGGTGGCGACAGCGGGCACATCATCAACGCGGCGGCGTTGGGGCGACGTAACGCGCTTGTCCGCAAGCGAACCAGCCCGGCCTGACTCAGACTTAACGCCAACGTCCTGCCGCCGCGACGTATCGACATCGGGCGCGTCTGGATTGCCGCCAGCCCACAGCGCGTCCAGCCGAATGTCACTCGGGATGCTGTCAGCCCGGTCCTGAAACGCATCGATGGGCGCATCACCGGACGCATCTGTCCGATCCGCCCGAAAGCCGCCACCGCGCGCGCCGCCCGGCTGAGCACACGCCACGTTCAGCCGGATGGCAAGCGCCTTTTGCACCGCTGCAATCGCCTCCCCGACGTCAATGTCGGAGCGGGCATCGGACGACTTCTCGAGATCAGCGGGTTCGGCCATTGGCGCGGCCGCAGGTGCAATCGGGGCCGTCACAGCACTGGAGATCCGGGCTGCGGACTTGCCAACGGTTCTCACCGCAGCACGCCAACTGGCAACGGGAGCCTGAACCGTTTCCGGCGTGATCAATTGTGCGCTGTGTCGGAGCATCGTGCGCATGTGGCGGATCGTTTCCCGCGCGGAGGCCGCCTGCAAGCGGCGGCGCAGCTCAAGTGCTTCGGCGCTCGTGGCGAGCATGCCCTGCGCACGCTGCAGTTCCTGGTGCGTTGTGGTTGCGGCGTGCATCACATGCTCCTTCAATCGATTTGGAACGGCACTCAAACGCATCACTGGAAACTCATGCTCTGGCTTCGCGCCAACTTCCCCGGCTTTGCGCCAACTTCCCTGGCTTCACGCCAACTGGCGTGCACTCAGAATTGGAAATAGATGAACGGCGCAACGCCAGGTGGTGCGATCGAGAAAATCGCGAGAATGGCGGCTCCAACCATCAAGCCCAATTGGATGCCACCAAGGCCCACGCCGGCATCCGATACGCGCTCGGTCAAGTCGCGACCGTGCGCATCACGAGGTATGCACTGCGCGGCGATTGATCCGATCACGAGCAGTGCCACAAACGGTGTGAGGATCACCTCGCCAGACTGCCACGAAAACATGCTGGTGAAATAGGTGAGGGCCACTTCCATGCTGGGCGAGCGGAAAAAGATCGCCGACAGCGCAAAGACGTGGAGCATGAACACCCATCCGATCACCGCACCGAACGGGAACGCGAAAAAGGACTGCGCAGTCCGCGCACCATCCAGTCCAAGCCCGTGTGCGGTGTTGGCGATGGGCGCTGCCAGTGTACCGGTGATCCGTTCAGACAGCCCCCGCTTGCGCCAGAAACTGCGCACGATGTTCTCGACAACAAGGACAGCACCGTGAATGCCACCCCAGATGATGAACGTCCAAGCCGCACCATGCCATAGGCCACCGATCAGCATCGTGAGAAACGTGGTGCGGTAGTTGATCCACTGGTTGACCCACTGCGCCTGGCCGCGCTTCTTTTTGCCTTTCAGCGGGCGATACAGATAATCGCGCAGGAACGAACCGAGCGAGATGTGCCAGCGTTGCCAAAGTTGTTGCAGCGAGGTTGCGCCGAGTGGGCGGTCAAAGTTCCGCTTGAAATGGAAGCCGAGCAGAGCGGCGCAGCCGATGGCGATGTCACTGTAGGCGGAGAAATCAAGATACACCTGCACAGCATAGGCGTAGGCCCCGAACAGCAGGTCACCAGCGCTGTAGAGGTCCGGCCCGTAGTAAAGCTCGTCCACGAAATCTGATGCGATGTAGTGCGCCAGCACCATCTTCTTGAACAAACCCAGCACAATAAACGCAAAGCCGAACGCGACAGCTTTGTGCGTCAATCTGGGCTCGGCATTCAATTGCGGCAGGAAATCGGCAGCGCGGACAATCGGGCCAGCCACAAGCTGCGGGAAGAACGAGATGAAAAGGAACAGGTCCTTCACGTCATCAACGGGCTTGATGTCCCTGCGGTAGATGTCGACGATGTAGGAGATGCCCTGAAATGTGAAAAACGAAATGCCAACCGGCAGCACGATCTCTAGCAGCGGTAGATCGCGCTCAAAGCCGACGGCGAGCAGCACGTCCGACAGCTCGCTCATGAAGAAGCCGTAGTACTTGAACAGCCCCAGGATCGCGAGGTTGGCCACAACGCCGAGCACGATGAGGCGCCGGCGGACGACCTCGTCATCGCGCGCATGGATCGCCGCACCGATTGCTGCGTTGATGCCCGACGACAGCGCGAGCAACGCCAGGAAGCGCCAGTCCCACAGGCCGTAGAACACGTAACTGGCAAGCAAAAGAAAGAGCTTGCGCCAGACGCCAGCCGACGCCAGCGACCAGCTCGTTACAAAAACGAGTGAGAAGAAGAGGCCGAAATCGACGGTTGGGAACAGCATGGACGAATGAGCCTGAACTTTTATGGACCGGAAAACGCTACCGCGTGATATTCAAGGTCATCGGGCCCGCGCCGTTTCACACGCGCAATGGCCCGACGACGCTCGCATCACCGCAAGGATAGTTGCGCGCCGATCGTTGAGGAATGCCGCGAGATGCGCCGTGCAATCAGATCACCGAAGACGTACGCCCCAGCCAATGTGAAATGCAGCCCATCATCATCACGCAGTTTTCTGTAACGTCCGCCGAGGGTCCGGCCAAAAGGAGTGTAGCCACCGTCGTCCGATTTAAAATCGTTCCACGTGTCGATGAAATATGCACCGTTTGCGCGGGCCCGGGCCTGGTAGATGCGATTGAAACGCTTGAAGTCGCGCGCCATACGCCCGGAACGGACGATCGGAATGCCGACCCAATAGACCCTCGTTCCGCGTTGCATCAGGGTGCGGGTGAGCTGGTCAATCCGCCGCGCATATTCCTCGATCCACTGATCACTCAGCTTGCGATACGTGCCGGAGCGTGTGCGCATGGTCTGGCGATCATTACCGCCGATTAGAATGACGGCAGTGTTGATTCGATGGCGGGCCGAAACATGGCGCACGGTGGACAGCCAGTCATACCGGTCATTACGCACGAGGCCGGTGGCCGATTTCGCATAACGCAGAACTTTGACACGGCCGTTACGGCGGAAGGCGCTGCGCATGCCGTTCCACAGTTCGCGCGCCAAAGAATCACCGAAAACCGCAATCACATGCGTGCGATCTGAACTGCCCCGCAGCTCCTGGGATGAAGCGGCCAGAGATGAGCCGCCATTGCCCACGAAGACAATAAACGCGGCGGCCAATGCGACGAGCTTCAATCCGGCCGCTTCTGAACCGGAGGGAATGTGGCGACGCACATCGTGGAAATTGCAAAATACCATGGCACCAGGACCTCATATCTGCGCGAACGGGCGTCAATCAGAATGCTCCGATTGACTGAAACAAATCGAGGTTTCCCGAGCCTTAATCGACGGCCCAATTCGATCGCAAAAACAGTGGCATCCGTCCAGTGATGGCGGTTCATTAACGATGCAGCAAGGATGGTGTGCAGAAAAGGCTAACGGGGTTCGATTAATTGTTCACAATATGAAAACGCGTAACCATAAAAATTTGGACAGTGTTATTCGTTGCTGTCGGCCACTGCGGCGCGTCCCGTTGCAATGGCCGTCACTTCAGCACTGATAAAGACGCGCGTGCCCTCAATCTCTGCATCGGCGATCTCACACATCACCGTGACGTCGGGCGCACTGGCCCCTGCCAATGTGGCGCGCATCAGGGCGGTCTCCCGGGCCAGGTGCATTGCCGCCTCGACCGCCTCATGCTGATCACCCAGCGTCTGTGCCGCATCCGGACCATGGACGATGAAGCGCCCCTGCGCGGGTTGCGTGACCGTGACGGAGACCGAAACGCGCACAGGTCCCACAACAGCACCGACCGCATTGGCCACGCCTGCCGCGGACGGAACGGTGAGTTGCGCGCCGACCCGATCA
This sequence comes from uncultured Hyphomicrobiales bacterium, assembly GCA_964527285.1. Lineage (GTDB taxonomy): Bacteria > Pseudomonadota > Alphaproteobacteria > Rhizobiales > CAZGNQ01 > CAZGNQ01. The sequence continues at coordinate 4,025 of CAZGNQ010000213.1, forward strand.
GCAATGGCAGGATAGTAGGTCGCCGCCGAGGCTCCGACAGCGACGATCGGGATGTCGATGGCAAGGCGCGCCGAAAGGAGGGGCGCACCGCCGGCCTCCAGGGCACGCAGCAAGCGCGCATCGATGTCCCGCGTCGTCGGCAGGTCAGCGGCGCCCATCACAACATCCAGCAGTGCGTGGGCCGACGCGCGGGTCAGCCCATCAATCACACAACGGGCCATCGCTTCAGGACAAGCGTCGCTGACAATCGCCTCTCCGCGTGCGTCGCGACGGCGTGCAAGAAGCCGCAGGCCGAGACGTGCAGCCGGCCCATCGAACGCGTCATGCAGGCCGAGGACATGGGCCGCATCCGTTGGGGTGACACCGGCCAAGCGCACCGAGCCGGCCGTCACGGCCGCCTTGATCTGGGCCAGATCCCTTCGCTGCGCGACAAGCTCCTCAAGCAGCATCGGCTCAGAGAGTGTCGCGAGGCGCTGGTCCAAGGCGCCGGACGCCCGCCCCGGACGACCGCCCTCCGGCCGCGTTGCCGCCTGCTGACGCGTCCGGCCTCGCCCACCGGGCACGACAAACAGTCCGTCCAGATCGCTCGGCCGCTCCCGACGCATCTGTCGTTCAAGCGCGGCCGTGATCCGCTGCCCGTGTGCATGCGCCAACGCCGACAGGGGCACGCGGCGCTGCGGCCCCAACGTCACTCGCCAGTTGAGACCGTCGATGGCGATGTCGACCGCACTGTCCCCGCCCAGCCCATACGTGTGCATAGCCACCGCACGCACCATGGTCTGCCAACCGCCAACCCGTGCGCCCTGGGGATCGATGTCCGGCACGCCTTCGCGCAGGATCGCAACGTCCGTCGTCGTCCCGCCGATGTCGCTGACGAGCCCGCTGCGCACGCCGCACAGGTGCGCGGCACCGACACAACTGGCTGCGGGCCCGGACAGAATGGTCTCGATGGGGCGTTCGCGTGCCACGCCCGCGGACATCAGTGCGCCATCTCCACGCACGACCATCAGCGGCGCCGCGATGCCGACCTCGGCGAGGTGGCGCTCCGCAGCACAAATCAGATCATCGATCAGGCCGATCAGCCGGGCATTCAGCACCGCGGTCAGTGCACGCTGGGGCCCGCCAAGCGCGTTTGCCAGATCGTGAGAACAACTCACGGGAAGGCCCGTTTGCGCGCGGATGCGATCGCGCACGGCAATCTCGTGGGCGGGCTCACGAACGGCAAAGAGGCCAGCCACGGCAAAGGCATCGAGATGATCGGTGTCGAGGCCGGCAAGAAAGGCGTCCAGCGCAGCAAAATCGGGGGTTGCCGCTTCGCGCCCTTGCGCATCGTGCCCGCCGGCCATCAGCAGCACCGGGCCGTCAGCGACCGCCTCGCGCAGGCCCGCACGGTCCAGCGCCGCCTCACCCATGCCGATCAGAACGACACCGACATTGGCACCGCGCCCCTCCACCAGGGCGTTTGTTGCCAATGTCGTGGAGATGCTGACCAGGCCGATGTCGCCCGGGGCGCAGGCCGCGCTCTCCATTACGGCCTGAACCGCGCCGGCGATGCCTATTTCAAGCGCGGCGTGCGTCGTCAGCGACTTGGCGCTGGCGACGATGCCAAGCTCTTCATGATACAAGACAGCATCGGTATACGTGCCGCCCGTGTCGATCCCCAATGCCAAACTCACGCGCACAGCCCCTGCGCAGCGGCCGTAAGCCCCGTGGCTCCGGCCACAGAGAACATGACATCAAACATGGTGCGGACTGGTCCTGACGTGATCGAACCCTGTGGTCGCGCGGAAATGGCACAGGGCATCAAACGGCGCATGCCCAAAAGCGGCGCACTGGGGGCAGGCCACGCGCATTGGGCCTGGCCCCGGTCTGAACCTGGACGCGGCCTGACCTTTGGCACTGTCTGCACCAGGGCACGGTCTGACCTTGGGCCCCGGTAAGTTCTGACCGTGGGCTGAGTCTGTGTCCAGCCTGGGCTCCCTTGCCGCGCGTCCGGTCAGATCGCTGCGCTGCCGCTCTCCCCGGTGCGCACGCGCATGGCCTCCAGCAAGTCAATCACGAAGATCTTGCCGTCGCCGATCCGCCCCGTCTGCGCCGCACCGCGGATGGTCTCCACCACCTCCGCCACATTGTCGTCGATCGCCACTTCGAGGCGGACTTTGGGCACGTAGTGGACCACGTATTCCGCGCCGCGATAAACCTCCGTGTGGCCCTTCTGGCGACCGTACCCACGCACCTCCGTGACCGTCAGTCCTTCGACACCGATGCCCGTCAGCGCCTCGCGCACGGCGTCAAGGCGGTGGGGCTGGATGATGGCGACAATCCATTTCATGGCGGGTGTCCTTTTGCATCGGTCGGGGCCGTCGGCATGCGGCGCACCTGCACGGCGTGCGTCGGCGCCCAGCTCAGACCCGGATCAGCCGGGTGCATCATGTTGCGCGGGTGCTTGGCGTTTCAGGTCCGTAGCAGTGACATGCGATCCGCACG
>CAZGNQ010000214.1:0-6481 GCA_964527285.1 uncultured Hyphomicrobiales bacterium
CAACGCCTACCCTTTGGTTGCCGACCTGGGCACGCCCGGCATCCGCGCTCAGAAGGAGCGCCGCTGCGCCTGCGAACAAGACCCCCCCCAACCGACTGAACGCCGCGCGACCACGCAGTGAGGCCCCTGGCGTGAATAGCGTGCGCCTGATCGGCGTCATCGTCATCTCCCGTTACCGCCCATGCGTCATGAGCGCACATTCAGCGATCGCCGGATGGATTGACTCTCCGCCCCCACGACCGCACGCCTGAGCGAAGACAGCTCAACGGCACGGCTTTTCCCACCCGTTCGGCTCCCTCACCCGTCAAGGAGTACGCCATGACCGACGCCATGTCCGGCCCCATCGCCCAGCGCCTGAATGAGCTTGGCATCACGCTTCCCGCCGCTCCCGCGCCCGCGGCCAATTACGTGCCGGCGCTGGTCGAGGGGGGGCAACTCTGGATCTCCGGGCAGTTGCCGATGCGCGACGGCACGGTGGCTTATATGGGCAAACTTGGTGCGGACGTATCGAACGAAGATGGCGCGGCCGCGGCCCGCTTGTGCGCCATCAACATCCTTGCCCAGGCCCAGGCCGCACTCCAAGGCGACCTTGAGCGCATCGTGCGCGTGCTGCGCCTGACCGGTTTCGTGAATGCCACGCCCGACTTCACAGACCACCCGAGCATCATCAACGGCGCCTCCAACCTGATGGCTGATGTTCTGGCGGAACGGGGTCACCACACGCGCGCGGCCGTTGGCATGGGGTCTCTGCCGTTCGGCGTGCCGGTCGAGATCGATGCCGTGATTGCTGTGCGCGACTGAGGCCGACGAAACGTGGCGCACCGTCGCCCGGCCCCGCGCCGTCCCCTGCCATGGCCGATGCGCCCGATCGCACATCGCGGCCTGCATGACGAGTCCTCAGGCGTCATCGAGAACACATTGCCCGCGGTAGAGGCTGCGATCGCGCACGACTACGACGTCGAAATCGATGTCGTGGCAAGCGCCGATGGCGTGCCCATGGTCTTCCACGATGACACCCTGGAGCAGTTAACCACGGCATCCGGCGCCGTGGCAGCACGCACGGCCGAGGAACTGGCGGCCATCACTTTTCGCCAGCGGTTGCGCGGTGCGCCATGCCATGCGTCCACCCGCATGCCGACGCTGTCGCAGGTTCTGTCCGCCGCCGAAGCGCGCTGCACCCTCTACATCGAGATCAAGAGTTCGCCCTTCACACCGGCCATCGAATTGACAGATGCCGTGGCTGCGCTCGTTGCTTCATCGCGCTGTCGCGCGGCCGTGATGTCGTTTGACCCCGCGGTCGTCGCACGTTGTGCCACGGTGTTGCCGCTCCATCCGCGCGGGTTCATCTCCGGGCGCTATACCGGCCCCGACTGGGCCGATGCACCGCTCGGGCCGTTTGCGCGCCGTGCACGCCGCTGGCTGCTCGCCGGCGCGATGACCCGCATCGACTTTCTCAATCTGGAAACCGCGATGCTGCCAGGAGCAGCGCCAACATTCTGGTCACGGGCGCTTGGGTGTCCCGTTCTCGCCTGGACGGTGCGCTCGCAGACCGAGGCCGAACGGTTGCGGGACCACGCGGATGCCATTGTTTTTGAGAACTTCTCTCCTGTCGATCCGTGCTGAGCACTGGCGCGCCATCCCGCACAGCCGGGCGATCCGAATGCGGCGCAAGCCACTATTCTAAAGGGCCAGCGCGCTGGACCGACAGCGCCGATACGTGAGCGACGCCGCCGCGCGACATCGAGGCGAGGCCGATGACAACAGACACAACCGCGGTTGCCAGGGTGCTCACGTCCTTGGACGATATCACGCCCGAGGCATGGGACGCCTGCGCCAATCCGCCAGGACGCCCCCATCAGCCGTTTCTGTCGCATGCGTTTCTGTCCGCGCTGGAAGAAAGCCGGTGTGTGCACCCGCGCACCGGCTGGATGCCGCAGCATATTGTTGTCACGCCGGGTGATGCGACGTGCAGTCCGACCGAATCAGATGCCGACGGGCCCGCCCTCGCCGTGATGCCGCTTTATCTGAAGTCCCACAGCAGGGGCGAGTTCGTCTTTGACTACGCATGGGCCGATGCCTTTGAGCGCGCCGGCGGGCGCTACTACCCGAAGCTGGTCAGCGCTGTGCCGTTCACGCCTGTGACGGGCCGGCGCTTCCTGACGCCCCAGGACGGCGATGCTTGCGGATCGGACGCGCGCAATCTCGCGCTGTCGGCCGCGCTGTCGCTCGCTGAGCGCCACGATGTCTCGTCCCTGCACGCGAATTTCGTAACGCAAGCCGAATGGGAGGCGTTCGGAGAACTGGGTCTGCTGCAGCGGACCGATCAACAATTCCACTGGTGCAACGACGGCTACGCCTCGTTTGAGGATTTTCTCTCCTCGCTGGCATCACGCAAGCGCAAGACGGTGCGCAAGGAACGGCGGGATGCGCTTGCCGCCGGCCTGGAAGTGGACTGGCTGACGGGCAGCGATCTCACCGAAGACCATTGGGACGCCTTTTATCATTTCTACCTGGACACCGGCGACCGGAAGTGGGGTTCTCCCTATTTGAACCGAGAATTTTTCTCTCTTTTGAGCGAGCGCATGGCAGACCATGTCCTCCTGGTCATGGCGCGGCGCGAGCAGCGGTATGTGGCGGGCGCGCTGAACATCATCGGCGGGGACACGCTTTACGGTCGCTATTGGGGATGCAACGAGCACCATCCATGCCTGCATTTCGAGCTGTGCTATTATCAGGCCATTGATTTCGCGATTGAAAAAGGTCTGCGCGTGGTGGAGGCCGGGGCACAGGGGGAGCATAAACTGGCGCGCGGCTATGTGCCCACCACCACCTATTCGCTGCACTGGATCGCGAACCCATCCCTGCGCTCGGCCATCGCCAATTACCTCGACCATGAACGCGACTATGTCGCGCAGGCGAATGATGAATTGGCGAGCCTGACCCCCTTCAAGAAGGGCGGTTGAAGGGTTGTCTCACGCCTCCGGCGTTTGTGGCCACTCGACACCGCGATAAACGTCGTCCGCTGAGAGTGACGCCGTGCCGGAGAGAAGCGGAACTGTCTCGCCCGGTCCGACCAGCCGTTGACGGAACCCAGCGGCTGCGTCGTAAAGCTCGATCCGCCAGCTTCGGCTGTCCACCAGCAGCACCTCCGCAATGCCGGGTATGGAAGTGTAGGCCGGTAGCTTCTCGTGCCGGTCGGTGCGCATTGTCGTGTCGGACAGAACCTCGACCAGAAGGGTTGGACGCTCGCGCCAGTAGCGGTTGCGGTCGCTCGGGTCGCAGGCGACCAGCACGTCGGGATAATAATAACGCTCCGACAAATCCGTTTTGATGCGCAGCTTCATGTCCGAGATGAACGCCTGGCACGGCGACGCAATCTGGCGGTGAAGCGATGCAAAGATGTTTCCCGCAATGATGCCGTGCCAGTCGCTCGCGCCGACCATTGCATAGATCACACCGTCGACGAACTCGTGGCGCGCCGTTGAGGAGCGCTGCTCCATTTCCAGATAATCCGCCACATCCATCGTTGCGGATCGCCAGTCGAGCGCTGCTTCGCCCATTGTTCATCCCCATCGAAACCATCACGGTCGCCCAGCACCTGAACATCAGGCTTGACGCGGGCTTGACCCGGACCGTGACCCTTCGCCAAATCGCGCTGTCCCGATCACCCGCCACACCATGGAGCGCCGCCTGTGACAGCGCCAGTTTATGACGACAGCAATGTTTTTGCAAAAATCCTTCGTGGCGAGTTGCCCTGCCACAAGGTGTTGGAGACCGACCGGGTGCTGGCGTTCATGGACATCATGCCGGTTGCAGACGGCCACGCGCTGGTCATCCCAAAGGCGCCGGCGCGCGGGCTGCTGGACGTCGCACCTGACGATCTCACCCACGTGATCCATGCGGTTCAGACCGTGGCGCGCGCTGCCAAGGCCGCGTTCGATGCCGACGGCATCACGATCCGTCAGTTCAACGAGGCGGCTGGCGGACAGGAGGTCTTCCACCTGCATTTCCACGTTTTGCCACGCCATGACGGTGTGGCACTGCGCAAGCCGGGCGGCATGGCCGACGGCGAGGTGCTGGCCGCGCATGCCGCCAAACTGCGCGCGGCTCTCGGCGATGAGGCCGCAGGCTGAGCTGGGCTTCGCAGACGGTGCCATCCCCGCCGAGGTGGTGACGTCCGCCAATCTATTGGTGGCACTGCCTTTCCACCGCCTACTGAAACTGAAAGAGCACCCACAGCGCCGCGGCTCCGGCTGCGACGCTGAAAGAGATGCGCATGCCGTGACTGAAGCGCCCGCGGGTGACGACGTAGGCCGCAAACCCGGCGGCAAACCCCGCCAGGCGGACGCTCAAGCCCACGTCGGCCAGTGCGCCTTGGGGAAAGAAAATCAGTCGGGATATGAGGCCGGCGATCAACGCTGTGGAGACCGCCTTGGCGAGGCGAAAGGTCTCTGAGTTGACGTCGATATCGCGCGCCATGATCACGCCCGACCAACGCCAGACCTCGGTCGCCAGGGCGCCTGCCACGATGATGACGAGGTAGACGACGAGGGGATCTCCCCACGCCAGCAGCGTCGCAGCCCCGCCCCCTTCGCCGCTCACTCAGCCCTCTCCATCGCCCGTTGCGCCCGCATCGCCGGTGGTGCCCACCGCCGGGGCCTCAGCTTTCCAGCGGCGCGTCGCCCGACCAGCCGCATAGGCCGCGCCGCCCGCAATGACGCCTGTCAGCGCGAGATCAAGACCGGGCGCCAGCAGGAACATCACAGGTCCCGTCACGGCGCCAAGCCCGACCGCCAAGCGATCCTCAAGGAGGGACGCCGTCGACGCCAGCGAGACGGCAAAGTACATGGGCGTCAGAAACAGAAAAACGGCCGCCAGCCCCGCGCTTGTTTCGGCCGACGCGAGGTGGCCGACCGCCGTTGCGACAATCATGCCCAACGTGATCGTGGAACCAAAACCGACGAAGTAGGCGAACCGGCCCCCAGGGGCCATGAGCGGCAAGCGGCGCATGCATTCAACCCACGCCGTGATCGCAACAAAATGGGAAGCCCCCAGCCGGCCCAGGCGCCCGACGCCGCCAGCGCGCAGATAGGGCTGTAGCACGACCGTCATGGGCAGCAGCCGCACCGCCGTGAGCGTAACGGCAAAGGCCACGGCCAGCAGACCGGCGCCCTGCGCGTACTGGTCAACGAAAGCGATCTGGCCCGGCAGTTGGAAGATGAAAGCCGTCATCGCCATGGCCTGGCCGAGCGAAAAACCGGCATCGCGTGCCAGTGCCCCGAAGCCCACCATGGCCAGCCCGAGGATGTAAAACCCTGGCGTGCGGAACACGTCGGCCACGCCGGCGCGGTAGCTGGCCAAGGGATTGGCGCCTTGCGACGGCCGGTCCGGCGCGCTGGCGCCATCCGAGGCCGGCGACACTGCCGCCCCCGCAGCGTCATCTGAATTCTGGATGTCCATGGCTGGCAGCGTCCCAGGGGCAATCCGCAAGCTGCGCTCGCTTGCCGTGCAAATGACGGACCTACAGGATCACAAAACAAGATGGCGCCGGGGAGTGCCCCGACGCCATCTTTTCTCGCAGTCGCTCACGCGAACACTGACCGGCCGCCCCCTCCTGAGGCGTTGCCGGCCATATTCCGCCGCTCAATCGCCCTTCAGGGGCACGCTGGGCACCGTGCCGCCTGATGGTTTGCCGCCATCCTCGTCGTCGTCATCACCCGGTCCGGGCAACGCGCCGCTCACCGGCTCGGGACCCGCCAAGGCATCAGCCTTCTTTGGCTTGGCAATGCGCTTCGGCTTCGGCTCAGCCTTTGGCGCAGCCATGAACTCGAACCCGAGCTTCTTGCCGAGCGTCGCGCCGATGGCATCGTTCAGCGCAGGATCCTTGACGATGGCTGCACCATCCTCCGTCGACTCGACAAAGACGCGCACGGTCCCGCCGTTTTCAAGCCGCCCGAACAGCAACTCCTCGGCCAGGGGCTTCTTGATGTGCTCCTGGATGACCCGGGCCAGAGGTCGCGCGCCATACTTCTCGTCGTAGCCGCGCACCGCCAGCCACTTGGCCGCGTCTTCGGTCAGCTCGATTGTCACGCCGCGATCGGCCAGTTGCGCTTCCAACTGGAAGACGAACTTCTCAACCACCTTCGCGATCACCTCGCCCGAGAGCGGCGCAAAGGCGATGGTGGCGTCCAGGCGGTTGCGGAACTCCGGCGTGAACAGCTTTTCGATGGCTTCCGTATCCTCGCCCTCACGCCGCGAGCGATTGAAGCCAATCGGTGCCTTGGCCATGTCCGCCGCGCCAGCGTTCGTCGTCATGATGAGGATGACGTTGCGGAAGTCGATGCTCTTGCCGTTGTGGTCCGTCAGTTTGCCGGGGTCCATCACCTGCAGGAGGATGTTGAAGAGGTCCGGGTGGGCCTTTTCGATTTCATCCAGCAGCAGGACACAGTGCGGGTGCTGGTCCACGCCGTCGGTCAGCAGG
>CAZGNQ010000215.1:0-2398 GCA_964527285.1 uncultured Hyphomicrobiales bacterium
ATCATGTCGGCCGACGAGAGACCGGAAGCCGCTATTTTCGCCTTGAGTGCGGCGACGTCGTAATCGGTTTTCCCCGCCGGAACTGGGTCCTGCCAAATCAGGTCTTCGTCGGGTGCGTCCGGACCGATGTAGCGGATTTTCGGGCCCATATCGCGGTGGGTCAGCTTAAACCACGCCCGGGCGAACGCATCGCGGAAGTAAGCTTCATCCGCCATAAAGTCCTGGCAAATCTTGTTGTAGATCGGATCGACCTTCATCGCCATGTCGGCGTCGGTCATGATCGGGTTGTGCTTGATCGACGGATCAGACGCATCCGGCACCATGTCTTCCGGCTTCACGTCGATCGGCTCCCACTGCCAAGCGCCGGCGGGTGATTTTCTCACCTCCCACTCATAGCTGAACAGCAGCTTGAGATAACCGTCGTCCCACTGCGTCGGGTTGGGTGTCCAGGCGCCCTCGATGCCGGACGTGTGGGCCGTGTTGGCCATGCCCGGAACGAACTTGGGGTTCGCCCACCCCATGCCAGCCGCCTCGACGGACGTGGCAGCCGGCTCCGGGCCGATGTCAGCATCGCGACCGTGGCACTTCCCGACAGTGTGACCGCCGACGGTCAGCGCTGCGGTTTCCTCATCGTTCATCGCCATGCGCGCAAACGTGGTGCGCACGAACTTGGCGGTCTCGGCCGGGTCAGGATTGCCGTTCACGCCTTCCGGGTTCACGTAGATGAGGCCCATGTGCGAAGCGGCCAGCGGGTTGTACATCGTGTCCGCGTCTTCCACGGCGACCACACGCTCATCGGAGGGCGCCAGGATGGCGCTGTCCGCACCCCAGTTGATGTCTTGTTCGGGCGCCCAGATGTCCTCACGGCCAAAGGCGAAACCGTAGACCTTCAGGCCCATGTCCTCGTAAGCGACCGTGCCGGCGAGCGCGATCAGGTCCGCCCAGGACAGAGCGTTGCCGTACTTCTTTTTCACCGGCCACAGCAGGCGGCGCGCCTTGTCGAGGCTGGCATTGTCAGGCCAGGAGTTCAGGGGCTCAAAGCGCAGGTTGCCCGTGCCGGCACCGCCGCGGCCATCGCCAATGCGGTAGGTGCCTGCCGCGTGCCACGTCAGACGGATCATAAGCCCGCCGTAGTGCCCCCAGTCTGCCGGCCACCAGTCCTGGCTGTCACGCAGCAACGCCTTGACGTCATTCCACACGGCCTGGTGGTCGAGCGTCTTCACCGCTTCACGATGGCGATAGTCCAGATCCATCGGGTTGGAGCGCGCATCATGCTGGTGCAGGATCGTGGTGTTGAGCAGGTTGGGCCACCACTTCGTGACGTGATTGTTCATGCCCGTGTTGCCACCGTGCATGACTGGGCATTTGCCCGCGACGCTGTCCATGCTGCCGTGCATTGGGATCTCCCTTCAGTAAGACGCTGTGGGTTCAGTGGTGAGACATTTGGCGGTGGTCGCCACTGCGCGCGCGAAACTTGCAGTCGTGTGTTGCGCGCGTGGTGAACGCCAGCGCGACCGCCGGACGCTCCGCCCTTGGGGTGGCATTAGCAAAGCCAGTCCATTAGCTAAATTCGTATTTTCTGATGGATGCGATAAGGCGAGCTGATGAGCGCACTGACGTTCAAGCAATTGCGGTACGTGGACGCGCTGGCCCGCCATGGCCACTTCGGTCGTGCGGCTGAAGCGTGCGCCGTCTCGCAGCCCGCTTTGTCCATGCAGATCAGCGCTTTGGAAGACGCGTTAGGCGCGGTGCTCTTCGAGCGTGCCGCCCGCCAGGTGCGCCTCACCGCGCTTGGCGAAGCGTTCGTGCTGCGGGCGCGGGACATCCTGCGCGCTGTGGATGAACTGCAGGAGCTGGCCCACGCTGCTCGCGGGTGCCTGACGGGCCGGCTGCGGATCGGCGTGATCCCGACCGTGGCGCCCTACCTGCTGCCGCGCGTGATCGCTGACCTCACGGCGGCGCATCCGGGCTTGGACATCCATGTGCGCGAAACACAGACATCGCGATTGCTCGATGAACTGGGCGCCGGCCAACTCGACACCGCAATCATCGCACTGCCGGCGGGCGATGGCACGCTTGCTGAAGCGCCCTTGGTGACAGAAGAACTGCGCCTCGTCCGCCCCGCGAGCGATGCCGGCCTGCCGGTTCCGGGCACAGAAGCCCTCGCCGCCATGCGCCTCTTGCTGCTGGAGGAGGGCCACTGTTTCCGCGATCAGGCGTTGGCGTTCTGTCACGCTGGCACACCACGCACGCGCGAAGGGCTCGACGGCAGTTCGCTGTCGACCCTTGTGCAGATGGTCGGCGTGGGCATCGGCGTCACACTCGTGCCGGAGATGGCGTTGCCGGTGGAGACGCGGGCGGCGCCCGTGGTCGTGCAGCGCTTTGCCGCGCCACGCCC
>CAZGNQ010000215.1:2498-6477 GCA_964527285.1 uncultured Hyphomicrobiales bacterium
CGGGCGGCCGGCTGTTCGCAATGGCCATGCCCTACGCGGACCAGTTGGCGGCGGAGATGCAGGCGCTGCGCAACGCCGGCGTCGATGAAGTCGTCTGCCTGATGGGCGCGCGCGAAATGGAGCGTGCGGGGCTTGCCGGTGAGGCGACGGCGGCACGGGCCGCAGGGATAGCTTTCACGCACTTCGCCATCGGTGACATGGGCGTGCCGGGCGCGGCATTGGGCGCCGACCTTGTGCGGCGCATCGCAAACGACCTCAGCACCGCGCGCAGCGTTGTTGTCCACTGCCGCGCCGGCATCGGCCGCACCGGCCTCGTGATTGCCTGCGTTCTGCGCGAAATCGGGCTCGAAGCAGAAACAGCGATGGACGTGGCCAGCGAAGGCCGCGGCGCGCCTGTACCACAGACGGCAGCGCAGCGGGCGTTCGTCATCAACTATGAGCCGGGCCAACCGTCGCCATAGTCACTGCCAGCATCACTGATGACCGGTTTTGAGCCTGGAGCGTAATGGCAAAAAAGAGCTGCGAAACAGCGGACCTGCACGCGCGGACTGCACGGGCACGCGTGGCGACGCCAGAACGTGTCCTGCGCGAGCGGTGATGGCGGGAGTCTCTCGTTGTTTGTTTTCCCGCCCCCCTTTCGCTTTCGCTTCAGGGCAACCCGCCTGAGCCGGACGAACTCTGGTTCGGGCCACGCTCTTTGGTGACAGCGAAATCAAGTGGCAGCTCGGTTGTGTTCTTCATCTCCTCCATGGAGAGCAGGGACGTCACGTTGTAGATCCGCACCTTGGAGACGAGCGCCTTGTAGAAGCGGTCGTAATCCTTGGCGTCGTGCACACGCACCTTGAGGATGTAATCGATCTCACCGGCAAGACGGTGCGCCTCAATGATGTGCGGGATCTCGCTCACCGCATCCATGAAAGACTGCAGCCAGCCGGGCTCGTGTTCCGACGTGCGCACCAGCACAAAAAAGCAACTGCCAAGCCCCACGCTTTCTGGATCAAGAATTGCCACCTGCTGTTTGATCACGCCCGCCTCTCGCAGCTTGCGAATGCGGTTCCAGACCGGCGTGCGCGACGAGCCCACTTTGGCCGCCAGCTGATCGAGGCTGAGCGTTGAATCGCGCTGCAATTCGGACAGGATTTTCCGGTCCAGGTCATCAATCATGAGCGTCTCCTTACCCCGGGCTTCAACCAGGAACGTTTGCTGCCGCACGGGCGCATAGCGAAACAATTTCTCTTTATTCGCGCCCACATCGTCCAAGCCCGGGAAAATATCCTATATCAGCTGTGACCGGCGGTGAGTATTGGAAAGACCCTCGTTGTCGCCAGGGCATCCCTCAATCAGACCCAAAGCGGTGATCCAGCCATGCGCCATTTTCCGGTCTTCCTGAATGTCGCTGGCGCGCGGATCGCGGTCTCTGGCGCCGGTGAAACGGCTGTCGCGAAACTGCGCCTGCTGCTCAAGACCGATGCCCGCATCAACGTGTTCGGCACCGACCCTGAAGCCCAGGTGAAAACGTGGGCCGAAGAGGGACGGCTGCATCTGCACACGCGCGTCCTCGACCACGGCGATCTGATCTGCACCGTCATGTGTTATGCGGCCAATGACGATCCCGTTGAGGATGCCCGTGTGGCCGCCCTGGCAAGACAGTATGGTGCGCTTGCCAACATTGTCGATAATCTGCGCGACAGTGGTTTCATCACGCCCGCCATTGTTGATCGCGATCCCGTCACCGTGGCGATCGGCACCGAGGGCGCAGCGCCTGTGCTCGCCCGCCGCATCAAGGCTCAGACTGAGGAAGCGCTGCCAGGCGATCTGGGGACGCTGGCGCGCATTGCGATGCACTATCGCCCGGCAGCCGAGAACGTGCCGGCCGGCCGCGCGCGCCGCGCTTTCTGGTCCGCATTCTATGATGAAACCGGCCCCGCAGCACTGCGCGAGAGCGGTGAGCCGGGTGTGCATGCCGCACTGCAGGCGCTTTTGGCCCGCCACGCGCACGGCGGCTCAACGGGCAGCGGTTTGCACACCGCCACCGATGTGAACGACGCGCGCCACACGCCCGCGACGGCGGCATCGCACATGTCGTCGCCCGCCGGTCGCGTCAGCCTGATTGGCGCGGGCCCTGGCGATCCGGAGCTGCTCACACTCAAGGCGCGCCGCACGATCCACGACGCCGATGTGGTCATCCACGATCGGCTCGTTCCAGCCGCCGTTCTGGAACTGGCGCGCCGCGAAGCAACCATCATCGAAGTGGCCAAGACCCCTTACGGCCCCGCCTGGCGTCAGTACGACATCAACGCCGCTTTGGTGGAGCACGCGCTGGCCGGCGCCCACATCGCGCGCCTCAAGTCCGGTGATCCAGCGGTCTACGGCCGGTTGGACGAGGAAATGGACGCGCTCGATGCGGCCGGCATCGCGTTTGAGATCATCCCCGGCATCACGGCGGCTGCAGCGGCTGCGGCCTCGATCAAGACCTCGCTGACCCAGCGCGGGCGCAACAGCGCGCTTCAGATCCTGACGGGTCATGACGTCAACGGCTTTGCCGAGCACGACTGGAAGGCACTCGCCCGGACTGGAGCGGCGGCTGCCATTTACATGGGCGTGCGCGCTGCGCGCTTCCTGCGTGGCCGCCTCCTCATGCACGGGGCTGATCCGCAAACGCCGGTGACGTGCGTCGAGAACGCATCGCGACCAGACCAGCGCATCATCGCTGCCACGCTCGCGACGCTGCCTGAAGCGCTGGCGCGCGAGGGGGCCGGCGGGCCGACGATCCTGTTCGTCGGGCTTGCGCCGCGGGCAGCCGGCAACGCGCTGCCAGCACTCAACGCGGACGCGGACGATCCTCAATCCATCGCGGTGAGCGCCTGACCCGCTCGCGCCACAGGCCAGCAACAGTCAAAGCCAACCCAATTCCAATCCAGTTCTAGGCACGCATTCGGAGCCCTGAGATGAAAAAAGCACCCAAGCCGCAAGTCGTCACCGGCAACGACCTGATGGAAGGCGACGTGATCTACTTGCGCGCCGATGGCAGCTGGACACGCGTTCTGCAGGAAGCAGCGGTCGCACATGGCAAGGACGCGGCCGGCGACCTGCTGGCCCGCGGCGCGGCGCAAGCCCACATCGTGGTTGGCCCCTACCTCGCCAACGTGGCGCTGGATGAGACCGGAACGCCCGTGCCAGAGCACCTGCGCGAGGATATCCGCACCAAAGGCCCGACCATCCGGACCGACCTGGGCAAGCAGGCGGACCTGGACCTTGGCGGACTTGAGACGGCACGCGCCGCCTGAGCTTTGGCGACTGTTGCGACGAGGCGCGCACCAAACCGGTTGTTGCCATGCGGGGACCGGGGGACGACACACGCTGCCAACACAGGTCAGCGAAGCCTCGTGGGCACGTTGATGACTGTTAGCCGGCGCGGCACTGGGATCGGCTGCTGGGGGATAGCATGTACCGTTACGACGAATTCGATCAGAACTACGTTCGCAAGCGCGTTGGCGAATTTCGCTCCCAGGTGGAACGTCGGATCAACGGCGCGCTGACCGAGGACGAATTCAAGCCGCTGCGCCTGCAGAACGGGCTTTACCTCCAGCTCCACGCCTACATGCTGCGGGTCGCCATCCCGTATGGTACGCGCGACAGCGAGAAAATGCGCCAGCTTGCGATGATCGCGGACCGCTGGGACAAGGGCTACGGCCACTTCACCACGCGCCAGAACATCCAGTACAATTGGCCCAAGCTGGGCGACGTTCCGGACATCCTGGACGCGCTGGCGGACGTGGAGATGCACGCCATCCAGACGTCGGGCAATTGCATCCGTAACGTGACGGCGGACCATTTTGCCGGCGCTGCGGCCGATGAGATTGAGGATCCGCGCCCGACGGCCGAGTTGATCAGGCAGTGGTCCACCGGCCATCCGGAGTTCGCCTTCCTGCCGCGCAAGTTCAAGATTGCCGTGACCGGTGCGCCCAACGACCGGGCC
>CAZGNQ010000216.1:0-6470 GCA_964527285.1 uncultured Hyphomicrobiales bacterium
GGCATGCGCGCCGCGTCACGGTATTGATCAACGTCGCGCATCGATGTCGTTGATGGTGATGCCGCGCAGCTCGCGTTCATAGCCCGCATGGCCGAAACGCGCGATTTGACCAACATCCGGTTCCTGCGCGCTGACCCCAACGGCCTCTGGCGATCCGTGACGAACCTCGAGGACAAGGCCCAAGCGGACCAGACCCAGCGACCGCGGTCTCTGGCTGAGGTCCCCACCTACGACATTGTTGAATGCGTCCAGGTGCTGCAAACGCTTCCCGATCCGGCGCGTGCGGTCGCACGTGTGCTCGATTTCGTCGTGCCTGGCGGTTTTGCGCTGATCGCCACGTCAACGCATCGGGATCGCCAGCCGGTGCTCGATCTCGCCTTTGACGAGGCCTTTCCGGACGATGTGACGGCCCTTAACAGTGTGCGGGACTTCCGTGCTAAGCTGCGCGACGCCAAGGACGATGCGTTGGCCGAGCGTCTGCGCCGGCGCGGTGAGTTCTGGCGGTTGCGAACGTTTACCCAGTTGGTGCTGCCGGATACTGAGCACCCGCTCGATCTGGAAGCGATCGCTGCGGCTGTCGCAAAGACAGGTGCGCGGTTTCTCGGCTTTCAGTTGCCAGACCACAAGCGCAAGGCGTTTGCTGACTTTGCACGCGCGAAGGGTCTGGGCCGCGATCCGGCGATCGACATTGAGGCGTGGCGGGCCTGCGAGGCTGAGACGCCGGACCTGTTCGGCGGCACCTACCAGTTCTGGCTGCAGCGTCGTCCGGCGACCGGTTCTGGTGAGACTTCCGCTCCCAAGTGACCGGGCGCCAAGCTATCGTCCAAAAATCATGTCTCCGTTCAACGCCGGGCGGTCGTCCGTGTGCATTGGCGCGGCGTGTGGTGCACTGCATCTTGCCGCAAGACCTGCTGGCGGGCGACGCGTGCAGACTTCGGCCGAGGTCGCCCAGAGTCGCGAAGGTCGCATGGTACCGGATCGAGCGGGGCTGGCCAAAGCAGTCGAGCCGGAGGACGCTCGTGTCGCGCATCTGACGTTTGGTCCCCATCCGCTGCCAATCTCAAAACCAAACGCCAGATGTAAAATATACAATGGAAACAATAGTTTATCAGTGTTTCTGATGGTTCTGACATTTGCTCTAACGCGTGATGCCAAGGGGAAAGCAAATGTCGCAAACCGGAACACGAGCGAACGCGGTATTGGGAGTGGCTATGTTCGGGCAGATGACGGAAACGACCCGCCAGGGTCGTGGCATGCGCAGGACCGTGATCGCGCGCGCCATGCGCGTTCTTGCAGCGCTGGTGGTTCTGCTGAGCCTCATGGCGCCAGGGGGCGCAGCGCTTGCGCAGTCTGAGCCCGCTGTTGCGACCGCCGACATCAGGCCGGTCGCCGTCACGGTCTTTCCAACGGGAGCACGGGTGCGTCGCGCCGGCACGGTCAGCATCGCGCCGGGCGCCGGCACGCTGGTAATCCCTGATCTGCCGGAAAGCATCGACCGCCGCTCCATTCGCATTGAGGCGTCCGGCGAACAGCGGCTGCTTCTGGGCCCGGTTGACCTCAAAACGCGCGTGGTGACCCTGACGACATCGCCAGACGGCACCACAGCGCCAACGGATGCCGAACGCGCACAGTTGGAGGAGGCGCTCGAGGCCGCAGAGGCGGAGCGTGCCACAATCCAGACACGGATCGAGCGCGCTCAAACGCAGCGCACGCTGATGCGCAACCTGGCTCAATTGCCCCTGCAACCCGTGACGCAGGCGGGCCCTTCGCCAGCCACGCCCGGCGGTGCGACGGATCCCGCGGCAACATGGGGCGCCCTGTTCGACCTGATTGGCGAGCGTCTCGCCACCGCCGATGGAGCCATCACCACGGCGCGCGCTGAATTACGCGAGCTGGAAAAGCGCATCGAGGAACTGCAACGTCGTCTGTCGCTCTCGCCACCACGGCAGGTGCGCCGGCTAGAGGTGCAGGTGCCGATCACGAATTTCGCAGACGCTCCGGTCGAAGCCGAAGTGGCGCTCACCTACCAGGTGCGCAGCGCGTCCTGGTCACCGCTCTATGAGGCGCGTTTGTCGGTCGCCGGCGCGGGCAACGGATCGGACGGTGAACTGCTGCTGACCCGGCGCGCCCAAATCTCGCAGCGCACCGGGGAGGACTGGGCCAACGTGGCGCTGACGCTGTCCACCACAATCCCGTCTGGGCGCACAGCCATCCCTGAACTGACCACACTGCCCGTCGACTTCTACGAGCCGCCGCAGATCCAACCCCGCTCAATGCGGACCCGTGCGCTGAGCCGCTCCGCCGCGCCAACGGCCGGCATGGCGGCCATTGAGCCGGAAGTGGCCGGAGATGCTGTCGAGGCCGTGCCGGCACTTGCCGCTGCGCCCAAGTTGCGCCGGGCGGATGTCGCAACCGCGCGCATCTCGTCAGGTGCTTTCCAGGCGACCTATGAGATTTCAGGCGAAACATCGGTCGCAAGCGACGGGCAGCCCAAGCAGGTGCTGATCGCCGAGACCGCTCTGCCGGTGGCGCTTGCCCGGCGCGCCGTGCCGTCGCGTGACCGCACGGTCTACCTGGCCGCCGTCATGACGATGCCGGAGGAACTGCGGATCCTGCCGGGCACGATCGCCCTGTTCCGTGACGGTGTTTACGTCGGGCAGGGCCGGCTGCCGCAACTGGCCGGCGGCGCGGAGCATGAGCTGGGGTTTGGCAGCGATGATCGTGTGACCGTGACGTACGATGCGCAGGAGGACACGCGCGGTGAGACGGGCACGTTCACCACGTCCAACACCCGCTATCGGCGCTATGCGATCGGCATCGAGAACCAGCACGACCGGGCGGTCACGGTGCGTGTGATCGACCGGCTGCCGGTGTCGCGCAACGAGGACATCACGGTCACGCCGCTGGGGGCGGCCAAGACGCCCGATGTGCGTCAGGTGGAGCGCCGCCCGGGCGTGATCGCCTGGGATGTGGACGTGGCCAAGGGCGCCAAGCGCGATCTGGATTTCGGCTATCAGGTGAGCTGGCCGAAAGACAAGGAGATCACGCTTGACCGGCGCTGACGCGGGTGTTGACGGGGGCGCGAACGTGGACGCGCGCGCGCTGGTGCTCTTTTCTGGCGGGCAGGACAGCACGACCTGTCTCGCCTGGGCGCTGGAGCGCTTTGCCGAGGTGGAGACCGTCGGCTTCGACTATGGCCAGCGCCACGGCGTGGAGATGACGGTCCGCGCGCCGCTGCGTGATGCACTGGCGGCCCTCAAGCCCGCCTGGCGCGATCGCCTCGGCGCGGACCATGTGCTGGATGCCGGTGTGCTGGCTGCGCTCGGCGAGACGGCGCTCACTCACGATCGGGAAATCGCCTTCGCCGACAGCGGGCTGCCCACGACCTTCGTGCCGGGCCGCAACCTCCTGTTCTTTGTGCTCGCGGGCGCACTGGCCGTGCGGCGCGGGCTGCGCCACATCGTCGGCGGCATGTGCGAGACGGACTACTCGGGCTATCCGGACTGTCGCGACGACACCTTGAAGGCGCAGCAGGTCGCCCTCACTTTGGGGCTTGACCAGCGCATCGTGATCCACACGCCGCTCATGTGGCGCAACAAGGCGCAGACCTTCGCCCTGGCCGAGGCGCTGGGCGGGCAGGCGCTCGTCGATGTGATCCTGGAGCACACCCACACGTGTTATCTGGGGGACCGCAGCCACCGCCATGCGTGGGGGTACGGATGCGGCACATGCCCGGCGTGTGAATTGCGCGCCGCCGGCTGGCACGCCTACCGCAATGGTGCCGGGGCCGCGTGGGGCGGCGCTGGGGGCCTCATGCCGATTGCTTCTGGCACGGATTAAGCTCCCCTTCTGGTGCGCTCGCTCGCCGTCTCAGCCGTAAACTCCCAGGCAGGACCATGGCCTACACCGTCAAGGAGATTTATTCCACGCTGCAGGGCGAGGGCGCACAGGCCGGCCGCGCGGCGGTGTTCCTGCGCTTTGCCGGCTGCAACCTGTGGTCGGGCCGCGAGCAGGACCGGATGAGCGCCATCTGCCGGTTCTGCGATACGGATTTCGTGGGGACGGACGGCCCCGGCGGCGGTCGGTTCAGGGACGCCGACGCCCTGGCGGACGCGGTTCTGGCCGTCTGGCATGCGATGACGGGCGACAGCGCCGGCGCAACAACCACGCCCGCGCGGCCATACGTGGTGTGCACGGGCGGAGAGCCGCTCCTGCAACTCGACGCTGCGCTGATTGTGGCCCTGCACGCCCGGGGTGTGGAGATCGGCGTTGAGACGAACGGCACCATCGCCCCGCCCGAGGGCATCAATTGGCTGTGCGTGTCACCCAAAGGCGCTACGGGCGGGCGCGGTGCCGAGGCTCTGGCGGCACGCTCGGGGCAGGAGCTTAAGCTGGTCTACCCCCAGGCCGAGCCGGAAGCCGCGCCCGAGGCGTTTGCGCATCTGGCGTTTGAGTATTTTTTTCTCCAGCCGCTCGATGTGCCGGGCGATGCGGCCGCCACGGCGGAACACGTGACGGCCTGTGTCGATTATTGCCGCCGCAATCCCCAATGGCGCCTCAGCCTTCAGACCCACAAGCTGATCGGCCTGCCGTGATTGGAGGTGTGCGCTTGATGTGGGAACGGGCGCGGCTCTCGGCCAAAGCGGCCCTCGTGGAGCGGTGAAATTCCAGGATGCGACATGCACCGTCGTGCGGTCATGGCCATAGGACGCGTTTGGTCAGGAGGAGAAGTTTGGTCATCCTGCGGGACCAGCGCCACTGACAGCCAACATGTGGAGAATTCAGACATCAGGCTCCGCCACCGAGATGTTCTGTCTGCGACAGCGAGCCGAGGCTCTGGGGTGCTTGTCCCACGACAGCTATTTGATACGATTGCGGAAGGTTCGCGCGGTGGGCTGACGGTGGAAGATGATCCGGATCCGACGTTAGATCGGCTCCGACGGCCCCGCTACCGCTAGAGAAACGTCCCGCCATGCACTAACATTCCAACTGGACCACTCGGTGGGGGCTGCTCACTTGCTTGATGATCTCTCGCAAGGCCTCAACTATCAATTTATCGGTAAAACCAACACCATGAATACCGTGACCATCAACGTGACAGCATCGGCGATCGCTGGAGACGCTCGAGCGATCCTGTGCATTGACGAGGTACTCTGATTTCTGCCGCGCGGCAACTGCGCTGCCCAGCCGTCGGTCGCAACGTATAATATAAATAATATGGTAACAAATACGCTCTAAACAAACGGTTGGATGGGATTCGGAGTCTGAGTTCATGTTGCAAAAGTTTGCGTCGAGCGAGAGCGGCACGATTGCTGTTCTTTCGGCGTTGGTATTCGTCGTGATTGGTCTGTCCCTGGGACTTTTCCTGGATTTCAGCCGCGCGGAGAATACGCGCTACAAGCTTCAATCGACCTCCGATGCCACAGCGTTGGCAGCTGCAGCCTACCGAGGCGCCGACAACGAAACGAAGCGCCTGTTTGCCATAGACTATTTCAAGAAGGCGCTCGGTGACGACACGCTGGATCCGCAAGTGGAAGTCACCGACGATGAGGTTATTGTCGAGGCGCTTACCACGCTTGACTCCACCTTCATGCGGCTGGCCCAGAACGACACGATAGACGTGTCCGTCCGATCTGTTGCCAGTGTGCCTGAGGCGACAGATGCCGAGATCGCTCTGGTCCTCGACTATTCGGGCTCAATGAACAGAAACAGCAAGTACGTTTCGATGCGCGACGCAGCGATCGGTCTGGTTCACAACCTGCTCGGAACGAGTGACACCGCAAGCGACAGGGTGAAAATCGGGCTCGTGCCGTTTTCCGAATACGTCTACTCCGACATGAAAACGGACTATATTCGTTCGGTGCACCCCGATCACTATAGCCAGACTGTTCGCGCCTGCCTCGACAGCCGGCGATACCCCTACGCGACGCAGGAAACGACGCCAGATCCCAACATCGACGACAGTCGCTGGCCCGCACCCGGAATGCCGCAGATCTACACCAAACCGGGGATCATTCCTACCGGCGATCTCCTCAACGGCACCATCTCGACCGCGTCGTGTCCTTCGACGAACCGGGACGATGATGACGGTGGCTCAAGGCCCTACGTCAAAGACGAATGCCAGCGGATCCCATCCGGCAGCGAATTGCTGACGCAGCAGGACGAAGTCCTCGACAGCGACTTTGCCGATCTGAACTCCCAGTGCGCGGAGTATCGCGACCGGCAGTTGATTGTGCGACCCTTGACGAACGAAGCAACGGCGCTGGTTGCACAGCTTAACGCCATGCGACCGCTGCGGCTCACCGATATCGCCCTGGCACTCGAGATGGGCTGGCACGTCGTCACTTCGAATGAGCCGTTTCCCGAGGGGGTGGACTATTCGGACACAACAACGGCCAAGGCGATCGTTCTTCTGTCGGACGGCGCCCGACGGTTGGCGGTTATGGTCCTGGCAACAGTTTCAACATCAC
>CAZGNQ010000217.1:0-6463 GCA_964527285.1 uncultured Hyphomicrobiales bacterium
GGGTCATTTTTCACCGTCAGCTCACCGCCACGACCTTCCGTTACCGTAGCAAATAGCGGTCGTGGTGCAAGCAGGCCGGAGCCTTGGCTGGCTGTCGCAGTCAGAACACTGAGATCGCGGAGCCTGACTTCGGCTAACTCCACATGTTGGCTGTCAGTGGCGCTGTTACCGCAGGTTGACCAATCTTCGCCTCCTGCCTAACGCATCCTAAAGCCACTCACCCGCAACGTCAGCTCTCGCCAACCGCCCGCCGCCACCCTCTCACAGCTCACGCACCCAGAATTGCATCCACTTTTCCGTCTCTTCGCGGGCGCCGATTTCCTGCCAAGCGTAGCTGCCGCGCATACCTTCCACGGGCCGGTAGACGCGCTTGCGCCAAAAATCATCGAGCGGGCGGTCATCCGCCGGGCGGCGGGGATCAGCGTCATCGCGCACCACGGCGCAAAAGCCCGTGTGCGTATAACCTCCCTTTTCACCGGGCGTGGCCCGCGCACCGGGCATGGCCCGCGCATGCGCCTCGCGATGGTCAAAAAACGCATGGCCGAGCCCCCGCCCGCGGTAGGCCGGCAGCAGGACGGACTCGCCAAAATAGAACACGCGCGCAGGGTCAAATCCGTGGCGCTCAAACAGCGGCACGAACTCCGGCGTATGCCCCGCCAGCGGGGCGGCCGTGGCGCAGCCGACCATGCGATCACCCGCCCGCGCACCGATGATCACGGCCTGATCGGCGGCGGCGAACTCAGCCACATAGCGCTCCTCGTAGTCCATCGAGCCGTCATAGAGGTACGGCCAGTCACGGAAGACGGCGATGCGCAAGCGCGCCAGATCCGGCAGGGCCGCCGCCAGCGCATCCCCCGTCAACGGGCCAACCGTGATCGTGTCAGCCTGTGTCATGCGCGCCGCTCCCTCAATGCCCGCCACTTTGCCCGCCGCACCACGTTGCCCCACACTCCACTGCGCACGCGTCAGCACTGCGCCCCCTGAAGGTCGCCCTCCCCACCCTCTCGCAGTGCGCCCGGGCCATGCTTAGCCGCCCGCGGCCGGATTGCCCGCCGCATCAAGCCCCGTTACCTGCATCAGCCAGTCCGTCAGGTTGTAGTAGGTGGTGACCCGCGTGATGAGCCCGCCCTCCAGCGCGAAGAACGTGCCCGCTGGCAGCGCGTAGGTCTGGCCCGTGGCGGGCGGCAGGCCCTGCTCGGTGTTGAGGTAGGTGCCGCGGACCATGAACTCCGCCGCACCACGCCGGCCATCGGCAGAGACCAGCACCGTGATGTCGCGCAGCTCTTCGCGATAGGTGTGGGCCATGCGCTCACAGAAGGCATGGAAGCGGTCCTTGCCGATGCGGCGCTCGCCCTGGTTGACATCGTGGATGAGGTCATCGTGGACGCAGGCCAGCATGGCGTCGATGTCGCCCGCATTGAAGGCCGCGAAATAGCGCTCGATGAGCGCAGTGGCGGGGGCGAACGGCGCGGACGGCTCGGCTGCCTCGGCGGCAGCGCCGGGCCGGTCATCCTGGCTCAGCTTAGGGTGGGGCAGGCAGGAGCGGTGCAGTGGCATGGCAGACCTCCGGGCGGGCGCGTGCCGGATGTGACACGGGGCTCAGACCGACATGCCTAGCAATCATGGGCGACACATGGAACGGCGTGGACTGGCTCAACGCCGCCATCGGCGCCCACCGCATGCGCAATTTGCCCATATTCTATGCATTTTTTCGTTTCGGCTATTATTTGCGCAAATTTTGCTTGCGAGGCGTGTGGCCATAGTCCAAGTTCGCGGCGAGCGAGGTCATGTCGGCTTCGCCCTCCCGTCCCTTGGGCCTCCCGCGAGGCCTGACTTACAGCGCTGACCGATCCCGCAACGCTCAATCCCCTGAGCCGCGGTGCATCGGCAGCGCTCTTTTTTCGTTCACAACAAGGACCTCGCCGACATCGGTGCCGGGCTTGCTCATGCCGATGCTGCCGGTGCTCCCGGTGTTGCCGCCGCCCTGGCCGGCATGGGCCAGTGGTGGCGCATGCTTTCGCGCGATATTGAGACATCGCTCGCCTCGACGTGGGCCAATTCAGTGTGGCCAAAGCCCTTGGCGTAATCGAGCAGAGAGATCACCGTGGGCTGCAGGCAGAACACCTTCATTTCAACATCATCCGGTATCTCGATATCCGCCATTTGCGGAAAACACGCGCTCATCAGTTTCCAGACGACATCCATTTCATTGAGGTCCGTCACCTCACGCGCGGTGGCGGCCATCGACAACCCCTTGATTGCGTTCCAATCCTGATAGGTCGGCGTGATGGTCAATGAGACGCGCGGTTCGTGCGCGATGTTGGCGGCTTTTTGCGACCCGGCGCCACAGCCGAAATAAATGAGCAACCCATCGTTCACAAAAGAAACAACGGTTGCCTGTGGCGCACCGTCTGGGCGAACCGTGGCAATGCTCATGTCACGGCAAGCGCTCAAAAGCTCAATCACCTCCCTCAGAAGATCGCTTTGCATCAGACCCTCCTGAATTATTGACCAAAGCCGGCGCAGCGCAGACAGTATCACGCGCGGAACTTGGGACATACCAAGTTCAGGCTCCCAGAACCCCAATGGCTTTGGATGCTGGAATGTTGAAATGGTAGAAGGGATTTAGGCGGGAGGTATGCGTTTGCCAGAGCAGCCACGCTGCGGCTGCCCACAATTGATTTCGATCAGTCGGTCAACAGGGTTGTCACATCGTCAGGATGACGGACCCGTCGCGCGCGCCAGTTTCGATTGCCAGGTGGGCCGCTGCACATTCTTCCAGCGCGAATGTGCGGGAAATGCGAAACTTGAGGGCCTTGGTCTCCAAAAGACGGGTCAGATGACCGACGGCCTTGGCGCGCTCCTCAGGGGTGAGAATGTAGATGAGCATCAGGTCGATCGTCACCGCCTTGAACATCAGCGGATAGAAGGGAATGGACGGCGTCATATCCCTGGCCGAGCCATAGGTGGCGATTGTGCCCCGTTCGGCGATGATTTTGGCGTTTGTCTCTGCGTTCATGCCGAATTCCACTTCGACAATCCGATCGATTGGCGCACCCTGCGTCGCCTCAAGGATGTCATGCGCGAGCGTTGGGCTGGTGTAGTCGAACGCATGGGCGGCGCCCGCGGCCCGTACCGCCTCAATGTCGTCCACCCCACGGGCCGTGGCCAGGACCGTCGCACCCGAAGCGGCAGCGCATTGGACCGCGAGATGGCCCACGGTGCCGGCCCCGCCGCTCACCAGGACGCGCTGACCGGCTACGGGTCCGCCGCCGAGGACGCCGTGGACCGCCGTCAGGCCCGGGATGCCGAGGGCCGCACCTTCGTCGAACGACACACCATCCGGCAGCGGCATGGCCTGATCCGCCGGCAGGGCGATGTGGTCAGCCGCTGTGCCGAAGGCGCGCTGCCACTGGCCGTTCCAGACCCAGACCCGCTCGCCGATCCTGGCCGTCGGCACGCCTTCACCCACCGCTTCGATGACACCGGCACCATCGCTGTGGGGGATGATTTTCGGAAACGGGGGCTTGGTCACCCCCGGCCGACCGCCCGCACGCGCGCGCACGTCGGATGGATTGACGCCGGACGCCTTCAGGCGAACCAGGACCTCCCCGCGGCCGGGTGCGGGCGTCGGCAGATCCTCAAGCAGCAGCACCTCGTTGGCTGCGCCGAAACGGTCGTACGTGATTGCGCGCATGGTGTCCCTCCGCGGGTGAGCGGTGGGGGTATCGCACGGCAAGAGGGACCACGGCCAGGGCGCGTTGGGAAGCGAACCACCGCAGATCGCTTGCCTATCTGCGCAACTCAAAATCGAGGGTTCGATCTGTAGGGCCCGACCGGGCCGCACGCCCGTCGGCGAGACGCATGTATCAGGGGATTGGAGCGGGTGAAGGGAATCGAACCCTCGTCTTAAGCTTGGGAAGCTTCTGCTCTACCATTGAGCTACACCCGCCCGTCCACGAGATGACATTGGGGCGCCGCAAGCCGCGTGACAAGTCCTGTCGAACGCGTGGGCACCGGTCCCCGTCGATGGGCAAGCGCATCAGCCCAGCAGCCGTGCGCCGCCCCAAATCCGCGCGCCCGCCGACACGATGCACATCGCGGCGAACACGCCGGCCAGCCACGGAAAGAACTGCGGAAACGCACAGAACGCAAAGAAGAACACCACCGTCTCGGTGCCCTCGGCGATGCCGGAGAGGTAAAAGATCGACTTGCGCCCCTGTGCGGCCGTCTCCAGCCCGCGCTTGGCCGCCAGCGTGGCGAAGGCGAGAAACGATGTGCCGTTGGCCAGGAAGCTGAACAGAAGCACGCACGCCGGCAGGGCGTTGCTCGCGGGGTCCGCCACGGCGAACGCCAGCGGCATGGCGCCGTAGAACACGAAATCGAGCGCGATATCCAGAAATCCGCCACGGTCCGTCGGGCCACTCACGGAATGACGCGCAACGGCACCATCCAAGCCATCGCAAAGCCGATTGAGAGCCAACGGGACGAGCGCCCATTGCGCCGGAACGCCGCTCGCCACCATCAACGCGGCGACGAGGCCAACGGCGGCGCCAGCAACTGTGATCGCGTCTGCCTCGACACCGGCGCGGCCCAGCCGGCGGCCCAAGGCATCGAGCGGTCGATTGATCAGTGGACGCAGTACCGCATCAAACATGGCCCCTCCCGCAGCGCCTGGCACGCGCAGCCACGCTGTAAACGCGGATCACGAGCACGTCAGAAGGCGTGCCTTTGCCGCACTGGCCACCAAATGCTAGGCCAACTGAGCATCTCATTGACGAACCGGAAAGCACCGCCACCGTGAACATTCTCGACCCCAAGCTCGCCAAAGCGACAGCCGCCGACGCCGCCACACCGGAGAAGTTTGAGAACCCGGACTGGACAGCGAAGGGCGAGCGTCGGGCAACTGTGGCGCTCGATCGCCTGGAGACGCTTTGGATCAACACCGGCACCCTGTGCAACATCGAGTGCGCAAACTGCTACATCTTCTCCAGCCCGAAGAATGACGCGCTGGTCTACGTCTCGGCCGAGGAGGTGCGCGGCCTGATGGACGAGATCGCGGACCTTGGGCTTGGCACGCGCGAGATTGGCTTCACGGGCGGCGAGCCCTTTCTCAACCCCGACATGATCGACATCACCGAGGCTGCACTGGCCGCCGGCCATGACGTGCTGATCCTCACAAACGCCATGCAGCCCCTGCAGCGCCCGCGCGTGAAGGAGGGACTGCTGCGCCTGAAAGACGCCTATGGCGATCGCCTGACGCTGCGGGTCAGCCTCGACCACTATGGCCAGGAACTGCACGAAAAGGAGCGCGGCACAAACACCTGGGACAAGGCGATCGACGGTCTCAACTGGCTGGCAGCGAACGGCTTCAAACTGGCCATCGCCGGGCGCACCTGCTGGAACGAAACCGATGCGGTGTCCCGCAACGGCTACCGTGCGCTGATCGCGCAGCATGGCTGGCCGATCGACGCCGAAGACCGATCCGTGCTGGTGCTGCTGCCGGAGATGGACGAGGTCGTCGAGGTGCCGGAGATCACCACCGCGTGCTGGGGCATCCTGGGCAAGTCACCGTCCGATATCATGTGTGCGACCAGCCGGATGGTGGTGAAGCGCAAGGGGCACGATCGACTGACCGTGCTGCCGTGCACCCTGCTGCCCTATGATGAGCAGTTTGACATGGGCCACACGCTGGGCGAATCGCTCGCAATTGATGGCGGCATGTTCGACAATGGCGCGGTGAAACTCTGCCATCCGCATTGCGCTAAATTCTGCGTGCTGGGCGGCGGGAGCTGTTCATAGTGTCGCGCATTTGACGTTTGGGCCCCATCTATTGGCGGCCTCAAAACCAAACGTCAGATGAAGAAGCGACCCTCGGTCCAGCCAAACCTCAGCGGAAATGAGGGACACACATGGCGTTTGATACGAAAACCGTGACGCTGCACGAGGATGCGATCGAGGCTCTTGGTGGCAATGAATTCAATTGGTCACAGGAACAGACCATCGCGATTGTCAAGCTGGCTTTCGACAATACGGAAATCGGGCCACAGCAGAATTTCCGCAGTTTCGGCGCGACAGAGATTGTAAAGGGTGCTCAGTATTCACGGGCCGCTTATGTCGAGACCGATAGCGGATACTTTATTATTTCGATCGATATGATGCAGCACATCAATGTGACGTATGCGCGGTGGGATTGACTGAGGCGATCAGCCCTCAAAGGCACCCGTCAGGTCGGCCGCGAAAACCGGGGGCCGCCGCGCCAATGCCCCGGCCGCGTGCCTCTTGCGAACCTGCCGCGCGGGAGCGTCTGCATACCAACATCAGGGCTGTGCGGTCCCGTCCGTCTCGACCGGCAGGACCCCCAGCGCGCGGGCAACAAAGCGCAAACGCCCAGGCGTTCGATAGGCCCGCCAGTCCGTGTTGGATTGGAACGCATACCCCCAAGGGCTCGGGCTTGCAGGGC
>CAZGNQ010000218.1:0-6457 GCA_964527285.1 uncultured Hyphomicrobiales bacterium
ATAGTCCGCATGCTGAGCGTATGGTCGGTTGCACCCTCAGCAGCAGTCGAACAGGATGCTGATGGAAGGTCTACCCCTGGGAGCCGACGAAGCTGTCCGCACACGGCCTATGGGAGCTTGGGCCAGGTGCGGACAATGCCTGAATTGTCGGACGGGCCACCCCGAAGCCTTGTGCTCTACCCGTGGCGATGATTGAGAACTGCTGCCGATGTCGGCGGAAGCGGGGTGATGCGGTGAAACTAACAAGTGAGCAGCGGCATTGGGTTGAAGGCGATTCCGGCCCGTCTCTTCAGTGGGCAACCGCGTTCAACGTTTCGCTTGGCGAGTTCTTCGGCGCCGAGAAGATGGTGCCGATTGGCTCCGCGCATTTTGCTCCCGACACGCGGATGGGCGGCGAGGCACAAACCGTGTTGCTCCGAACGTTGGTCGCGGATGGCGCCAAGGTTCGCGTCCCATCACATCTCGATCCGTGCATGGTGGACTTTGGGCGAGCTGCGCAGATCGTTGCGGACTACACACTGTCACATGAGTTCGTAGAGGCCGATCGTCTAACGCAACGCTACTGTCGCGATCTGGGCTTCGTTCCGACGTACACCTGCATCAACTATCAGACGGTTTCACCACCGGCGTTTGGCGAACACCTCGCATGGGGCGACACGGGTGCCGCGATCATGGCCAATGCGGCCTTTGGTGCGCGCTCCAACTTTGAAGGCGGCCCCTCTGCGCTGGCGTCAGCCCTTTCCGGATGCACACCTGCATACGGAATGCACCTTGATGAAAACCGGCATGGCAATCTCGTCATTGAAATCGACTGCAACCCGACCGAAGCCGCCGACTGGGGAGCAATCGCAGCGTGGTCCGGTCGGATCGCAACCGGCTACGAAACCGTGCCGGTGTTCGTTGGAGACTTTGCGCGACCGACTTTCGCCATGCTCAAGCAGCTCGGCGTCGCGCTCGCAAGTTTCGGCGGCCACGCGATGTTTCACCTGGTAGACGTCACGCCGGAAGCATCAAATCTCGAAGCTGCTTGCGGCGGTTCAGTACCCACCGAACGACACACAATGACCCGAACAGACCTTGATGCGGTTTATCGCGCATCGTCCTTCGGGGACGATCCCCTGGATCTTGTTGTGTTTGCCGCCCCGCAACTCGCCATTGCCGAGGTATTTGAGATTGTCGAATACCTCGGTAATCGACGCGTCAATGACAGCACCAAAATGATCTTGGCGGTCGATCCGCAAGTGCGGCTTCAGGCAGATGCCGCTGGCATAACTGAGCGGCTAGCAGCTCTGGGTGGCGAATTCTCCACCGGCACGTGCTTCTATCCTGAAGCCCCGCTGATGCGCGAAGCCACGGGATGGCGTACGCTCGCGACGAACTCAGCGAAACTGGTGAACACCCTGTCCGCGTCGGGTTATCAATGCGCGCTCCGGCGCATGTCGGATTGCGTCGATGCAGCCGTCAGCGGGAGGCTTTCTCATTGACGAAGTCGTACTCGAAACCTTTCGTTGTCATCGCGAGCGGACGAGGTGCCGGGCAGTGTGTCCGAGGTCCTGCACTCGTCTCAAAGCAAGGCTTTGGCGTTCGCTACGACTTCGATCCAGAACGCGGCATCATCTCCAATCCTGAACATGATCTTTTCGGCCATTCTCTTACGGGAAAGATTATGTTCTTCACCGTGCCCAAGGGCGGGGTTGCGGCATCCTGGGCTCTGGCGGGATTGGCGCGGCGCGGATTAGCGCCACTTGGCATTGTCTTCGATCGTGCAAGTCCGATCTTCGTCCAGGGCGCAATTTTCGCAGATCTTGCGATCATGGATGGTCTCGACACATCTGCCCAACGGCTCATCATCAGTGGCGATGATGTCGAGCTCAATCCGCCCGCGGGAACGGTTCGTGTTTTTCGATCATGAACCACACGCAGACGAGGTCGATGATCGCAAGCGCACTCCTGACGTGCAGCAGAACGAAGCATAAATTGCCGCGCGGTAACCGGGCAAATGGCACGCCTGAAGAATGGTCAACCAAAATTGGCGATTGCCTTTGTGGGTCATTCGCGTCTGCGCTCGCTTGCACGGTTAACCAGGTTGCGTCGGCCACGCCCCTGAAGCTGACGTCGCCAGCGACGCTGATCGTCCCTCAAATGAAGGAGACGATCAAATGGGAAACGAAAGATCCTCTGCCTATCCGAACGTCGGTCACGAGCCGTGGAACAAGGGCAAGCTGATCGGCCCGAAACCGCCGCTGCGCCCGAAGCACGTCTGGTCCATCCGCACCAAACTCCAACTGGAGAAGAAGACACGCGATCTCGCACTGTTTAACTTGGCCATCGACAGCAAGCTGCGCGGATGTGACGTGGTGGCGCTGCGGGTCGAGGATGTTGCGCCACGCGGCTACGCGATCGACCGCGCCATTGTTCGCCAGCGCAAGACCGGCCGTCCGGTTAAGTTCGAGCTGACCGAACAGACACGCGAGGCTGTCGACCAGTATTTGCGAGAGGCGGGACGCCAGCCCGGACAGTGGTTGTTCGCCGGTCGCGGCGATCCGCCCCGGCACCTCACAACCAGGCAGTATGCTCGGCTCCTCGGCGAATGGCTTGAGAGCGTCGGGCTCGACCCGACCGCCTACGGCACGCATTCGCTGCGCCGCACCAAGGCGACGCTGATCTACAAGCGCACGGGGAACCTGCGTGCCGTTCAGCTGCTGCTCGGACACACCAAGATCAAGAGCACAGTGCGATACCTAGGCATCGAGGTCGACGACGCGCTTGAAATCGCCGAGCAAGTCGACGTCTGATGTAACTGGGCAGAGCCGACGTGCTCTGCCCTTCGAGTGACGGGGACCTTGGGCCACCTGCCGAAATGCTCTGGGCACTCATAATGAAGGGCGTATCGTCGTCGTTGCGTGACGTACGGAACTGAGCAGGTACAGCATGATTGGCGAGATTGACGGAAGATTCTGACCTCGCGCCGACCGCTGCTGTTCCGTGTGTCACAATGGTTGATCGATCGTCCGAAGCACCCACAGGGCTTACTTGTTGACCGGTGTCCGCCAATCCGTTGTGTTTTAGTCATTAATTACGTTAACAATGCCGCCGCGCGATGGATCGCGTCAGCGACCGCCAGGACAACAAGGGCTACATCCGCAAATCAGCCATATGGCCAGAAAATGTTCAGGATGAAAATTGCGACGAAGAGAGATGCCATAGTAACAAGTGCCCTCCGAAGCTTGGTCATATTTTCAACGACGGCCAATTGGCTCAGGCCCCACACCACCGCAAATATCACAATCATGGTGGCGATCATGTGAGGAATATCAAGGTTCATCTCGTTTTTCCTTTTGGTCCGTTCATCTCATGTTGCCTCGACCGGCTAACCTGCACATGCCGGCAATGATGAAAAAATTCAATGCCGGCGACAGGATGGCCAACCATGGCCTGATCTGTTCCGGGAACTCACCCGTCAAAAACGTCCACGGCAGCCCAAGGGGAACGAGGAATAGCCCAGCAAGCGGGTCTCGCTCCTGACCGAATAGTCCGATGATTCCAATCACGAGAATCATCAAAGCCAAGAGGTACAGGAGCCCAAAAATACGAACTGACCACCTGCAGACCGCCGTCATGGCGACATCTCCATTGATTTGATATGACCCGGACGACCTAGTATCACTTACCGGGTTCCGCGCCAGTATGCTGCAATCCACCGTCCCCCACCGAACAACGCCATTCGGCTACGGTCGGTCCCGGTTCGACCCCTTGCTTGTGTTCGATCATACCGGATTACCCACCAAACGAACCGCGTCTCGAATGTTATTCGGTTCCGCCGGCAGATATTGAGGAGGTTGGTGCCCCTTTAGCTCTGTTCGCCGCCCTCCTGCAGCGACCATTTCTGCTTGCCTGCTTCCCTCCGAATTCGATGATCTGCTCGTCGCCGGCTGTAAAGGTACCGGCAACGGTGACGTTACCGTTGTAAAATCGGATCTCACCGAAGCGATACAGCGTATTCTGATCTATACCCGGCCGGGGTGAAGGAGATCGCGCGCATCGCACGGAAAGTTGGCGAAAACCGCAGCTCTATGGCCGGCCTTCGCGCTCGATCAGCACGTTGTAGTTGGATGTCCGTCGCCCTCGGTTATAGACTTCGACAACATGCTCACCATCGAGCCACAGCTGCCCTCGGTAATCGTTTCCAGCGCGGGCCGACTCGAACAATGTCCGGCCGTCTGGTGTGAAAATGTTGAAATAGGTGCGCCGGTCGCGCGTGCTCAACCGAACGTGGAGGAACTGGCGGTCCCGACCTCGGAAAGTGTATCGGACGGCGTCGCCGCTGCGCAAGGTACCCTCGAGCAGGGCCTCGCGATCACCACGAAACCGCACCCGCTCCGTACGAGTCTCGGGCTCGTATTCGGGCAGTTGCACGGCACCTTCGGAATTGCCGTGCTGATTGATGACGAACTCGACGATCCGCCTGCCGCGACGATTAAAACTGCACTGGAAGGTCTCTCTACGTCCGCGAATGGAGGCCGTTCCATTCACCGCGTGAGTTCCATCCGTCCGCTGCCCTTCGTACTTTGTCTCGATGTTCGGAAGGCGTGTGTGTAATACTTCGTGAGCGCGGATACGGCAGTCCTGCATCATGCGTTCAGGGGTTCGCGCTTCAGCCGCGTGCGTCACTGCCAGGGTACAGGCAAGTGCAACCATCCAAACCGTCGCGTTGAGATAAAGCTTCATTTAAGCCTCCAGATTGATCAGATGTCCGCGCCTTTTGGGATTGAGTAGATAATTGGTCAGTTTTCAACGATAGAATTGGCGAGCGTGTCCAATCGTTCGCAGGATATCATCATGCTTACAGATCAGGTGTTTGCAAACTCGCTTGGATGATGGTTTTCAGAGGATCGGTCGTCGCTTCTAATCGTGGTGGAATACTTCGCCGCGCCAGTCGGCTGGCGGATGGTGCGTGGCGACGACGAAGCTGCGACCTGAACGGGTGTCCTCCGACGCGCGGTCGTCGGTGATCACCATGACCAAGCCCGGATGCATGAGGCTGTGCAGCGCATGCGCGGTGTCGGGGTCCGTTGAGAGGCGGTCCAGCACACCAGCATCAACGGCTGGCGCGGCACCGACCTCGCCCGCGTAGGCCACGGCCGTCCAAACCAGGGCCTCGCTCCCCTCAGGGGCCGTCTTCAGGACGAAGGTGTGGTTGCCGACAGGTTTCTCCGGATCGCTGATGGTTATGGTGCCGCGTGCGCGCACGTGGCCGTCTTCGAGGAGAAGCATGCTGCGGTCAGCGACGCTGACGATAACCTTGGCCGGTCGTGTCGGAGCCTCGTGGCGGCGGTGTGGTGGCAAGGTCTTTTGCTGAGCCTTCGCGGGCACCGTCAGGACCTCTTCTTGCGCGGCCGCCGGAAGGAAGAGGCCCGGATGCACGACATCCATCGGTTCGCTGTGGGCGGCCGCAATGATGACGACCATGCCCAGCCGTGTAATCCCGAAGAGCGCTTCAGCGAAATCGTACGGCATCCTGATGCAACCGTGCGATGCCGGGTACCCAGGCAGGTTGCCCGCATGAAGGGCAATGCCGGACCACGTGAGGCGCTCCATGAAGGGCATCTTTGCGCCCTTGTAGGTGCTTGAGACGTGATCCTTGTCCTTTTGCAGGATCGAGAAGACGCCGGTCGGCGTGCGGTGCCCCTTGCGCCCGGTCGAGCAGGTGGAGACGGCGACCAATACGCCGGAACGGTAGACGTAGACCCGCTGTTCGGGCAGCGACACGATCATGGTCACGGGGCCGTCCGGCCCCCGCTCCGGTGCCCAGGTGTAATCCCCCGCTTCCATGGTCTGCGGATCCGCCCCGAACCGCAACTCGCGCGAGCGCGTCCAGCCAAGCAGAAGAGGCGTTGCCGCGACGGCGAGGCCGAGAGCCACGAAGCGTCGGCGGGACAGCGCATGGGGCGGTCGTGGACGGTCCGCGAGATGCCGTTGGTTGCACACCATGATTGCCTCTCTATGCTTTGACTGTCCGCCACTGAGCGCAACCTCTGGACCATGCCTCAGCATGGCTGCGAGCAGCACGACAATCGGCAGACCACCCGATCGGACGCTGCGACTGCGCCGGAGGACGCGACAGCGCGCACTGCGTTCTCGCCGATGACGTCATCGCTCTCGACCTTCAGGTTGTCGGCAAGATCGGCCTGACCGACAGCAGGGGCCATGCTGCAAGCCTATCCCACAATAAAGCCTTCTTTGCATGACACGCTAACGACGTTGTACCCCGCAGACAACATATTGTCGAGGATCGCTATCGGTCCGCCGAGTTAGGCAGGTAGGCGACACTGTTGGCAAGGACCTAATCGACCATGAAACGACGAATCGCAATCGCATTTCTCGTCAGTGTCGCAGCGGGGCCGGCAATGGCATCAGACCCTGTGCAAGTTATCCTAGACGCGGCAAAATCCGAATG
>CAZGNQ010000219.1:0-6363 GCA_964527285.1 uncultured Hyphomicrobiales bacterium
GCGACGGGCAAGCTACTGTTCCCGCGCGACGCGGTGCTCGCCTGGGTCGCCGCCAAGGCCAGCGGGACACCACCGGCCCCAGCGCAGACGCACCACCAAAGACCACTCGCCACGCGACCACCGCAACAGGCCCGACCGGCCGTTTTCCTGGGCAGTCACGATCCGCTGCTTGAATGGGCGCTGCGTGACTCGCAATGCGGAATTGCCACCTACTTCGACGGCAGCCGAGACGGCTTGATGCGATTTGTGGATGCGGGCGGGATCGCGACCGGGCTGCATCTCTTTGATGCGCGCGAAAAGGCCTGGAACGTACCCGCTGTGTCGGCCACCGCCGCCCATCTGCAGGCGGTGCTCGTGGCGTGGGCGCGCCGCACGCGTGGCCTCATCCTGCGACCGGGTCTGGCGAAAGAGGTGACGGCGCTGACAGACCTGGAGGGGCGCCTTGATCTGCGGTTCACCCCCAGGCAAGCCAATGCCGGCGCCCAGCAGTTGCTCAATGCACTGCTGGAGGAGGCCGGCGTGCGCAGCGACGGTCTCACGCTGGCCGCGCTTGCGCGCACGGAGCAGGACGCGGCGCTGGCCGTGCTGGAAGAGCGAAGTGACGTGACGTTCGGCCTGGAGGCCTTGGCCCGCCAGTACAGGCTGGATTTTGTTCCCCTCATCGAAGAGCGATTCGACCTGCTTGTGGACCGGCGCGCCTGGTTCGAGCCACCGTTCCAGACATTTCTGCAATTCGTCCGCGGGCCTGCGTTCCGGGAGCGGTCTGCGCAATTCGCCGGATACGATGTCAGTGCGCTTGGCCAAGTGCACTGGATTGGTGGCTAGAACTGGTCCGGTTCTGACATTTGCTCCCCCGACATCAAGCGCTTGAGCAAACCTTCGAACCACAAGAAACCGCGAAAGCCATTGGTTATATTGCGATTTTTGAATTTCATATTTGGTTTCAAGATTGGCAGCAGATGGGGACCAAACGTCAGATTCGCGACACGCGTTCACACTGCCCGGTACGTGAGGGTTACCATGACCGTGCCACAGGATGTTGCCGCACTCATGGCGGAAAATATCCCGCAGACATCTGTCACTCACCCTTGGACCCCGAAGTCGCATTCGGAAAAAACAACTGCTGACCCTCCAGCCGATAGTCCGCGATGGCCCGCTGGCCTGCAGGGCCCAACA
This sequence comes from uncultured Hyphomicrobiales bacterium, assembly GCA_964527285.1. Taxonomy (GTDB): domain Bacteria; phylum Pseudomonadota; class Alphaproteobacteria; order Rhizobiales; family CAZGNQ01; genus CAZGNQ01. The sequence continues at coordinate 1,177 of CAZGNQ010000219.1, forward strand.
ACCAGTTGATGAATTGACCTCCTGCTTCGGCCTTCACGCTCGGACACCGCGCCGGATCAACGCCGATCACGCCATACTGGTTGAACAGCGCATCATCGCCTTCCACAACGATTTTGAAGTCAGCCTTGTTCTCGAACGCGATCCAGGTCGCGCGGTCGGTCAGCGCATAGGCGCCCATGCCGACAGCAATGTTGAGCGTTGCCCCCATGCCCGACCCGGTTTCCCGATACCAGGCACCTGACGAGGCAGACGGATCGACATTCGCGGACTGCCAGAGCGCCACCTCCTTCTTATGCGTTCCGCTGTCGTCGCCGCGCGATGCGAACAGCGCTTGGCGCGCAGCGATCGCCTTGAGCGCGGCCCCAGCCTCTTGCCCGCCCGCAATGCCGGCCGGATCACTTTGCGGCCCTACGATCACAAAGTCATTGTACATCACATCATGGCGGGCGATTCCGAACCCATCCGCGACGAATCTTTCTTCCGCGCTTTTGGCATGGACCAGGAGGACATCTCCGTCGCAGTTGCGCGCGTTGCGGATTGCCTGGCCGGTGCCAACGGCAACCACATTGACGCGGATGCCAGTGGCGCGTTCAAAAAGCGGCAAGAGATGGTCATAGAGACCGGAGTTCTTTGTCGACGTTGTCGACTGCACGATGATCGATGGCTGCGCCGATACGGATGCGGAGGCACTGAAAACGAGCGCGACCTCGATTGCAGCAAACGCCCACAGCCGTAAAATCCCACTGCGCATTTTCTTCTCCCCGATTTGACGGGTGGCGACGGCGCGAGCCATGCGGTTCACACGCACAACCGCCCATTGAGATATGCTGCTGCTGCGGCCGACGTTGGACCTTGGAAAAACCGCTTCGCGCCCGTGTGCTCCGTCACGCGGCCAGAGCGCATGAACACCACATCGTCTGACAACCGACGGGCCTGTGCGATGTCATGGGTGACGAGCGCAATTTTCATCCCCGATCCAGCCAGTTCGCGGACAACCTCCTCGATCAACGCTGTCGAGGCCGGATCAAGGCTTGCCGTCGGCTCATCAAGGAACAGCACGTCCGGCTGCGTGGCGAGGGCGCGGGCCAGAGCAAGGCGCTGCTGCTCGCCACCGGAGAGGCGACGGGCCGGCTGGCCTGCCTTGTCGAGCAGACCGACACGGGCCAGCAGCGCATCGCGGCGGTCAGCGGCAACCGGATCGGTGCGGCGCCAGAACCGACCGCGCGTCATGGCAAAATCGATGTTTGCTGCCACCGACCGCCGCAGAAGAACGGGCTTCTGGAACACCATGGCCTGGCGCGGGCAAGCAACGCCCTGGGCGTTCGGGTTATGCCACTCGATCGCACCAGCGCAGGGTGCAAGCAGGCCGTGCAGGAGCTGGATAAGGAGGCTCTTGCCGGCACCGTTGTGGCCCATGATGGCCGTGACGCCGTGCGCAGTCATGTCGAGATCGATCCCGTCGATCAACGCGCGATCGCCGGCTTTGTAAGTGAGGCCGCGCACACGCAGGGCCCATCCTGAACTGTCGGTGGCTGCCTCAGGTCGTGGGCTGCCCGCAGGCGCATAACCTCCTGCCACGCCAACGCGATGACAGCTCAGGCTCTGATCCATCGGCACATAGCGTGCCGCGACGCCGGCGGTGAACGCCCCTGAGTCACCCCCATCAGCGCGCCTAAGCATGGGCATAACGCTCCCCCGTCATTCTGATCCCCATGACCAGCGCGTTCACCGTCAACGCGATCACCATCAGGACAATACCCAGTGCCAGAGCCAGCGCGAGATCGCCGCGCGAAGTCTCAAGCGCGATGGCCGTCGTCATGACGCGCGTGAGATGGTCGATGTTCCCACCCACAATGATGACGGCGCCCACCTCGGCGATGGCGCGACCAAATCCGGCGAGACCAACGGTGAGCAGCGCAAACCGGCCGTCCCACATCAATGCCGCGATCTGGCCGGCGCGCGGTATGGCGAGCGAGCGAAACTGCGCGCGATACTCATCGTGCAGTCCCTCCAGCACCTGGCGCGACAGGGCAGCGATGATCGGCGTGATCAGCAGCGTCTGCGCGATGATCATCGCCGTCGGCGTGTAGAGCAGGCCCAACCAGCCGAACGGCCCGGCGCGTGAGAGGTGGAGATAAACGAGCAGACCCACCACCACGGGCGGCAAGCCCATGAGCGCGTTCAGCAGGACAATGGCACCACCCCGTCCAGGAAATTTTGCAACGGCAAGCAGTGCCCCAAGCGGCACACCGAGCGCACAGGCCACCAGCGTTGCCGTCAGGCTGACCTGAAGGGACAGCGCGACGATCTCAAAGAGGTCAGCGTCGGCCGTCAACACCAGCGAGAGGGCCAGCCCACCGGCGGCCTGCAGGTCATTCATGGATCACCCTTGACGCATCCCATTGCGTCGAACTGCATTATTTCCAATTCGCGCGCCGCGAACGCGCTTTACCGGAAATAATGCACACCCTTGGCGCAGAGGCAAGCTGCGAAACGGCGCGTTACGTCGCCGTGTGGGTCGACGCTGCCAAACGACGGCACCACGGACCAAAGTTGCTGGCCGCGCAGGCGCTGGAATGCGATCAGGTGTGTGGTCAGTTCGAACGAGCAAAGGCGCGCCAACATGTCTGAGATGTCGCCCCGCAAACGCATCGCGCTCGTCGCCCACGATTCACGCAAGCCGCGCATGGTGGGGTGGGCGCGCCGCAACGCCGGTGTGCTGCAGCACCATGACCTATGGGGCACGGGCACAACGGGCGGGCTGGTGGCCGAGGCGACGGGCCTGCCGGTCACCCGGCTCATGAGCGGGCCTCAGGGCGGCGATCAACAACTGGGCGCCATGATCGCGGAAGGGCGTCTCGACGTGCTCGTGTTCTTCACCGATCCCCTTGCCGCGCTGCCGCACGACGTGGATGTGAAGGCATTGTTGCGAATTTCAACGCTGCACCAGACTGTGCTGGCCTGCAACGAGGCGACCGCAGACTTCGTTCTCAGTTCATCACTGCTGGACGCGCACTATGCGGCGCCGACCCATGACGTTGGCGATTGAGGGCCATTTTGTGGGTGGACTATGACTCGGACGCACGCAAAATCATGGAGCGGTTCACCCCTGATAACTTACCGTTGCCGCTGTCAAAAGTCGTCCGTTTTTGGTTGGCCGTTGCAGCGTCTCGCTCCCGCTGAGCATTTAAGCTGACATTCCCTCAACGTTTTGGCAGGTTACCCGGGGCGGTGCGGATTGCCAGTTGGCACTTCTATGGGTATCAAGACCAACCCATTCGGGTTAAACAAGCCGTGCCTTCGGCACGCTAACGACCTATATCACAACCGATATTCGTCGGAGCTGTTAGGAAGCTATACTTCGATCAACATCAACAGGCACCACCGAAAGATCGAAGATACATTTCTATGGAAAAAGAAGATGTTTGGCTTGTTCGCAGAAAAGCTTGAATGGAAAACGCACGCGCCGACGGTTGTTGTTGTTGGCGCCGGGGTATCAGGCCTAATAGCCGGAATTCGTCTCACGGAGGCTGGGGCGGACGTGACGATTATTGAAAGTGAGCGTCACGTTGGTGGGCGTGTGTATTCTGAAAAAATCGGCGGCGTACCAGCCAATCTTGGCGCCCAGTACTTCTTCGAGTGTGACAATAAATATTTAAATCACTATCTGAGCAAGGCAAAGAAATTCCCACCACATTCCGGACTTCACGGGGCACTATGGAGCGGAACATTTGTCTCATCACTTGATGAAAGTTTTTTCGGAAAGCTTCCGGTAGGGGAGGCCGCGCTTAGGGACTTACGGGCAGCAGAAATCAAAATGCAAGCAGCGCACAGGGATCTATCGAGAGAACGGGAATTTATACTCGATAAGCAGCCAAAATCACACATCTGGGAGGACTTGGATAGCCTCTCAGGCACGGAGTACCTATCTGATTTCTCTCCAGATGTTGCCAATTTTTATGACTGCTTCCTAAAGCCTGAAGGTGGCACGGGCACCGCTGGAACAACCGCCTTGTTGCTCGTTGGTTGGTATGGCGGGAAAGCAAAAGGCCCAAATTACCTAATTCAAGGTGGGAACAACGTACTGCTCGAAGCCATTGCCTATGACATCCGGGAAAGTGGCAACACCATTCTGCTCTCAACGGGCGCGGAACTGATCACGCAGTCCGATTCATCGGTGACTGTTCACTGCACAACGGGTGAAGTTCTTGAAGCCGACTACGCTGTCGTAACAACACCTGCGACAGTTACCAAGAACATAGTATCGGGCATGCCGGAGGCGAAACGAGACGCCTTGGATGCCGTCGTATTTGGCGCAAGTATGGAGGTAGGTCTTCACTTAAAAGAGCTTCATCAAGAAGAGAAGGTGGCATCCGTCATCTTCTACGATGAAGCCATCAACGCCTATTTAGATCAATCTCAGAACTCCAACAACGGTGAAACAGTGATATGTCTGAACATCACCGGTCGAGACGCACATGAGCTAGGCGACGAGGCTATTATCAAGAGAGCCGCCGGGCCTCTAGCAAAGATCTTCCCTCACTTTGATCCAGGCAAGCATATCGCCGGGTACTCGATCAAAAAATGGCCAGATGGTATCGTCGTGTTCCCTCCAGGATTTCAAACAAAGTATCAAGAAGCGTTGAGGGCGCCCGTTGGTCGTATTCACTTCGGCGGTGACTACACTCATAATCCAGCCTTGGATGGCGCTGCTTGGGCAGGCGTGCGGTCGGCTGAGCAGATCATTGATAGGGAGCGCAGATAACGGTGCCGCTGTAGAGGATCCACGCAACGCAACACGCGATTGGTTAACTAAGTCTGCAGGCCAACAAGGCTACGGGTCGACAATCGGTCAAAACGGCCATGCAGGTCCCTGGCTTCGTCGCCGAGACCGACGCAGTGTTTTGAATTCACTATGAAAAGGTTGTTGGGCCACGCAGTAGACGTCGTTCGCCTGCTAGTAGACCGTTACGGTATTTTGCCCTACCTGAGCCATACAGGTCGGGAGCCAAGGCGACACATCGTGATTGAACCAAGGCAAAATGTTAGATCATCAGACACCATAAACCCGAACGAGGCGAACCTGGAGTAACCGGCCGGCCTCACCCGCCTTGCGTCGCATATTCCACATCTGCTCGGTGAGGGCAGATAATGGGGCATGTGTGTCCGCGCATTTTGTGACGAGCA
>CAZGNQ010000220.1:0-6346 GCA_964527285.1 uncultured Hyphomicrobiales bacterium
CGATGAAGCGCCGATCCGGTCGAACTCGCCGCTATAGTAGTCAGCATTTGTGCGCACATACTCGGCGATCTGCTGGCGGCGTTCGGCTGCTTGCTGCAGGCCGTCGTCAGGGGCAAGGGCCTCAACTGTGAGGGGCGTTTCATCGTTCATGAGACTTCCGTTCCCTCAATCACGGTCCTCAGAATGTCCGGCCGCGTGATCACGCCAACACACGCACCAGCATCGTGCACAGCCAGCGGTGCGTCATGCGCGATGGCAAGTTCAATGAGGCGGCTCAGGGTTTCCCCCTCACGGACCTGGAGCGCATCGGGTGGAAGGGCACCGTGACGTGCCTCGAATTCAGCGACCGGGCGCATGATGGCATGAGCGCGCACCACTTTGAGGCGCGAGATACCGGCCACGAAATCGGCGACGTAGTCGTCGGCCGGGTGCATGACAATCTCCTCGGCCGTGCCGATCTGGACGACGCGGCCGTCGCGCATGATCGCGATGCGATGGCCAACGCGCACGGCCTCGTCGAGGTCATGCGTGATGAAGATGGTCGTCTTCTTGAGGACCCGAGACAGCTTGATGAACTCGTCCTGCAACTGCCGTCGGATCAGCGGATCGAGGGCGCTGAACGGCTCGTCCATCAGGAGTACGTCCGGGTCCGCCGTCAGCGCCCGCGCGAGGCCGACCCGCTGTTGCATACCGCCTGAGAGTTCATGAGCGAACTTGTTTCCCCAGGCCCCCAACTCGACGATATCAAGAATGCGATTGGCCTGCCGCAGACGATCATTCTTGTTCACGTTGCGGATCTCAAGCGGCATCGCGACGTTGTCGAGCACCGAGCGATGGGGCAACAGCGCAAAATTCTGGAAGACCATACCGATCTTGCGGTTGCGGAATTCCTGAAGCTCGCGAGTGCCGAGCGCCATGACGTCGACACCCTCGATTGAGATGCGCCCCGCTGTTGGCTCCAACAGGCGGTTGAAGTGGCGGACCAGCGTGGACTTCCCACTGCCCGACAGGCCCATCACGCAGAATATTTCTCCGCGCCCGACCGTGAAGCTGGCATCGGCGACGCCGACGACGGCGTTGAAACGATCAAGAACCTCAGCCTTCGAGAGCCCCTCTTGGTGGATCGCCCGGAGCGCTGCACTGGCGTTGACGCCGAAAATCTTCCAGACGCCATCGACTTCGACGACGACGTCGCTCGGGTTAGGGTCCGATGAGGCCGTCAAAACTGCATCCGTCCGTTTCCTGTCACCACTGTGGGCGGTCGCTGTCAGCAACCTCTTGCTAGCGTAGGTTGGGACAGAGCGGGGCGGCCAATTCCCCCCGCCCTGCCATGATGTCAGGCCTCAGAGGCCGAGCCAACCGTCGACGCGATCGGAATTTTTGCCGATCCACTCGCGCGCGACTTCCGACGGTTCACGACCCTTGGCGGAAACCTCGAACGCAAGGGCGCTCACGTCGTCCGCCGTGAGCGAGAACCGCTCAAAAAACTCCGCGATGGCGGGCGAACGCTCCTTAAGGGATGTCGACCATGCGATCTGAACGTTCTTGGGAGCGTCCTTGCTTGCCACTTTGGACTTAGTGAACCAGTCCGGCGAGTCCGATGGCTGGACCATGACGTACTTTGCAGGGTCGTGTTTGGGCTCGGTCAACATGTACACATCGAACATGAACCAGACGGCGTGGGGCTTGTAGCAGTAGAACGCGTAGCCCTCGCCCTTGGCGATCGCATCCTTGATGCGGGCCGTCTTCACGCTTTCCTCGGCGCGGATCGGCTCGATGAAGTCCATGAGACCGTAGTCGCGGACCTTCACCTCGTTGACGTTGGCCGAAGCCCAGCCCGGTGCACCGATCCAGATTTCACCGCGGTTGTTGCCGTCACTGTCCATCTTGGCGGCAACGTCCGGGCGGCCAAGATCAGCGATGTCGGTGATGCTGTTTTCTTCGCCAAAGCCCTTTGCGACGCAGAAGCCCTGGTCGCCGATGTACGGGTTCTGGCTGAGCGTGACAGTGCCGGCTTCGTCGACGTATTTGTTGGTAAAGCTTTCCTGGTTGGGCAGCCAGACATCGGGATGCACGTCGATGTCGCCCTTGCCCTGATCCATGGCCTGGAAAATCGTGGCGTTGTTGCCTGGCACGAGGCCGGCCTCACCACCGATGCGATCGACGACCACGGCCTGAAGCAGGTGAGCGATGGCCTGCGCGCCCGTCCAGGACGGCACACCGATGTTGACTTTTTCCGCTGCAATGGCCGGGGCACCGGTAAATCCAATGACGGCAGCGGTTGTTATCGCCAGTATAGTACGTCTCAAGTTTTCCTCCATTCGTCAGCCCGTTCACTGTTGCGGGCTCGCTTGATGACCTGCGGTATATTTTTAGTCCGTTGCGACCCCCCTGTTGCCGGCTTCATGTCGCGGCGGTGATCCGTGCCCGTCCCTTGAATGGGATGCGGCGACCCACGGTCGGCCTGCGATGCGCGCCGCACGGCATCATGCCTCAACCGCGCGCCCTCTCCCGCTTCGCATCAAAAAACGGCACCTCGCAGACCCTGGCCCGTAGACGCTTCAGTCGCCCGTCCAATTGCCCAACCTCCAGGGGCCTTCCGACCTCTGCATACTCGACCGCAAGACGCACCATCGCAATGGCCCGTTCCAACTGAGGCGACCACGTTGCGGAGGTGACGACGCCGACAGGCCGCTCACCGGCATAGACACTGGCACCGTGGAGCGGAGCCTCCGCCCCCTCAAAGAGCAGCCCCTTGAGGACTTTGCGCGGATGCTGTGCGTTGCGCTCGAGTGCGGCCTGACCGATGTAGTGCCCTTTTTTAGGACTGATCGCAAAACCAAGTCCTGCTTCGTGGGCATCGACGCCCGGTGCGAATTCCGCGCCCGAGGCAGCAAAACCAGCTTCGATCCGAAGCATTGCGAGAGCGGCGGCCCCCATCGGCGCAATGCGGAACTCTTCTCCTGCCGCCATGAGTGCGTCCCAGAGGGCCGTTGCGTCATCGGCAGAACAGAACAGTTCATAACCCAACTCTCCGGTGTAGCCCGTGCGCGATAGCATGAACGGGGCCCCTTCCCCGTCATTGAGGCGGGCCACTGTCACACCGAACCACTTCAAGTCACCGAGCGATGGAACTGTGGGCTGGGTGAACACGAGCTTTCGCAGCAGATCGCGCGAACGTGGCCCCTGAATCGCCACGTTCGGCAACGCCCCGCCCATCCCATTGATGCGCACCTGCAAGCCTTCCTCATCGGCGACAGCCTTGAGGATGCGCGCGCTTTCCTCGCTGCCGCAGCACCAGCGGAACAACTCATGGCCGAGGCGGAACAGGGTACCGTCATCAACGACCGATCCGGTCTCGTCGCAGATGAGTGCATAGACGCCGCGCCAGACCGAAAGCCGAGAGATGTTCTTGGTCAGAACGCGCTGCAGGAGGCGCTCAGCGTCTGGGCCCACAACGTCGTACTTTCTCAGGCTCGACAGGTCCTGAAGCGTCACCCGTTCTCGGCAAGCCCAGTACTCACCGATCGTGCCCTCAGAGGGAAAGGAGACGGGCAACCAGAGATCTCGAGATGGCGCGAACTGGGTGGTCAAACGTGACGTCGATGGATGGAAGGGGCTTTCACGTGTGAGCGACATGGTCGCGGTCTCGTTCTCGCGATAGGCGACGGCGCGCCGGATCGGTGCGTCTGGACGGTAGATGCGCACATGTACGTCGGTCGGGTTCCAGCCATTGATGGGATCGAGATCGTCCGGGCAGGCGGTCGTGACGCAAACGAGGTCGTCGAGAGCTTCCATCACCACGTAGTCGCCAGGTCGCGAATGGCTTTCCTCCGTCAGGAGCCGATTCGAGTGACGATCAAGCCAGGTGCTCCAGAAGAAGTTGATGGCAGGCCAGGCCGCCCGTCGCGCGACGCCGTGCTCCGCGAGCGCACCGGAAATGTTGTCGGAGCAGTTGATGTGGCCGGGAAAACCACGATCCTCGTATCCACGGGCGGTGCACGCCAGCCCGAACGTGTCATGCTGTCCGCACGTGTCCTGCACCACCCGAAGCATCGGGCGCATCTCACTGTCGTAGAACTTGTCGAGCAATCCCGGCCCCGGATAGGCTCCGTGCACCATCGTTCGCGTCGCAGTGCTGTCAATGGTCGCTTCGACGCCGACATCGAGCGGGCGCCGACGCAGCGCCATGAAGTCGGAACACTGCTGGCCCTCGACGTCGATGATCTGCACGAATTCGCCTGGGCGCACCGCGTAGGCGGTCGCGGTGCCGCGCGTAACGGTGAATTCGTCACGGACCTCGCCCAGTGGCGACGGCAGCATGGGCGTCGTCGTCGGGCTCGGCTGCACAGCGACCTCGACGAGGCCGATGGAGGCGCCAGCGACGAGTTGGTCGGGCAAGATCGGATGCAACACCCAGGCGGTGCAGCGGTCTCGGGCCCGCAGCAGAACATCGTCGCTCAGGATGACATCCGCCGTCTCGCGCAGGGCCGCCGGCACTGCACCGTTGCCGACTATCCAGCCCTTGAATTCCTCTGAATTGAAGGCCGCGAAATCAACAACAGCATTGGCCGACAGGCCCAGCACGTCGGGACGCAGGCGTCCGTCATCGTCGAATACAGACACGAGAACCGACCGGCAGTTGCCGATCCGTCTGATCGCAACGATGTCCCCCGGCGACATTTCGACCCGTAGAGCCTCTCGCGGGGCCACCGTCTCGGCGACGACGTTCTGCTTGTGAACAAATCCCGGGAATGCGCGCGCAGCACCGGAATATCCGATGTTCGAGAAGGAGCGCACCTCAACTGTCCGGTACACGTATCAGTCCTCTGCTCCACCGTCGGCCAGATCGATGTAACTGGTTTCAGCGGCAAGCTTCGATCGTCCTGAGGACGAATGTCAAGCATGCTTGTATCGGCTGCGAATTGCTGCATTTCCTGCGTTTATGAAGCGTTCGATGGAGAAAAAACGCGCAAATCTTCGCGATGTGGCGCGCATGGCCGAGGTCTCAGTAGCCACCGTGTCGCGTGTCCTGAACAACCCTGATCGTGTGCGGGCGGAGACGCGCGGGCGGGTTGAGCAGGCGATCGCCAATCTGCGCTTCGTGCCGAGTGCGCCGGCACGGGCCATCAACAGCGGACGGACACGCGTCGTAGGTGCCCTGATCCCCGCGCTGGACAGCACCCTGTTTGCCCTCACGCTCGATGCGATGGAAACCCGCTTCGCGACGTTTGGTCTGTCGCTGGTGGTGGGCACAACGAGGAGCAACCCGGGTCTTGAACTCGCCAAGGCGCGCCAGCTGGTCGACATCGGCATCGAGGGACTGATCGTTGTCGGGAGGACACACGATCCGGAACTCGACGCCATCATTACCCACAGCAGCCTCCCGGCACTGGCGATCTCATACTTCGATACCGAGGCGAGGCTGCCCACCATCGGCTATCGCAACGATCAAGCTGCACGCATCGCCCTCGATCACCTGATAGAGTTGGGCCACCGCCGGATCGCTGTCGTCCATAGCCCGGCTGGCACGAACGACCGTGTCCGTGCACGCCTAGACGGCCTTCACGATCCCACGGGGCAGGTCTCCTTAAAGCACTTCGAAATGGAACTTTCGGAACAAGGTGGTGCCGAGGCGGCGAAAGCAATCCTAGCCGACCAAGCGCATTTCGATGCGATCCTATGCCTGTCGGACGTCCTGGCGATCGGTGCCCTCCACGAGCTACATCGCGCTCGTTGCGAGGTGCCTCGGGACATTTCGATTATCGGGATTGACGATCTGGCCGTGTCACGCGTTTCCGCGCCGAGATTGACCACGGTAAGACTACCAGCCGTTGAGATGGGGGCTATTGCCGCAGAGGCCCTGGCGAACTGGGTGGAAGACGGCATCGAAGCGCAGCCAACATGCCTGAAAACCGAACTTATCCTGCGTGAATCGACAACACGAAAGAGCGCTGTTCGTTAGTATCAGCTTTCGATGATTTCACGCTTCGAAATTCGTGCGGCCTTCGGATGAGAGAGGTATGCGGTAGGCTAGAGTTTGGCTTGAGAGCTTTGGGTCGCCATTTTTGAGGGCCAGAGTAAATCTCAAACCTCGCGGCGAGTGGACCTCCTCAATTGACTTCGCGTGATCGGGCTCAAGCACTTGGAACGGGACAAAGACCTGAGCAAATCTGTGACGTCAGAGGCTGCTGTTTCATTTCCGAAAGATTTCAAACTTGACCGCACCCACCAGGCCTTATTACGGAATAGTATTTTATGGAACGGGTCAACCAGCGAAGACCTCACTTTGAGCACATGTCGTCTGCTCACCTGCTATGACCCGACCAATGCGCGGCAATGCAGG
>CAZGNQ010000221.1:0-6345 GCA_964527285.1 uncultured Hyphomicrobiales bacterium
GCAAGGCACATAACGACATGCTGCTGGGTGAGAGCGTGCCGGACGACGAGGTCGCCAACGCCATCGACGATGAAGGCAAGAAGCTGGTGTAAGCCGGCGTGGAGCGATCGTATCGGGGCGCGGCCGGCTCGGGAAAAGGTACGCCGTGTGAGATCAATGGAACATGATCCCGGGGATCGGGCGCCGGCTTTGCCCCAGGTGCGACGCGTCATGATATTCGGCTCGTCGCGCCGACTTCGTTTGATCGAGCAAGTGCGCTTGGGGCAGACGATGCGTCAACATAGACGACCATCGGCAAAAACGGCGGAGCTGCACCTGGCGAAGCTGCACCTTGAGTGTGCCCCGCTTCCTCGAACGGCGCGTCAGCAGCCGGAGCTTAATATAATGCAGAACAGTTTGTTCTGACCTTCAAGCAGGAGCAGTGCCCAAACGGCACTGGCGACCAGCGCTCCTGCGACAAACCAAGCGGCGCTCTTCATGGTTGTTCCCTCTCAGGCGCTTGCCTCATATGCCAGCGGGCTGTTTGCGCCACGGAACACCGGCTTTACCGATTTCAAATCCCAGTTCGTAGAGCTTGCCCATGTATTCAGTGTCGAAGGGTTCTTTGCTTTTCTCGCGAAAGCTCACTGGAATACTCGTGACGTTGAAGTCAAAACCAATCTTTTGAGCGCGCAGGTAGAGCTTGATCAAATCGCCTTCCGTCTGCTGCCGGATTAAGGTCGAGATCGAACGGCCGGCAATCGCGAAGACCGAAGATTCCGTCACGTTGGCTGTCGGGCGGGTTTTGGAGTTGGCGATCACATAGATCTTGTGTTTCCAACTGCGCCGACCAAACGTCATGAGATTGGAGCTTTGCGGCAGCAGGAACGTGTTGTCCGTTGTGCCACCATCAACGTGCATTTCCTTGTACGCGTTGCCCCCCGCCGTGACTTCAATGAAAACCGGGGGAAACAGTCCCGGTATGGATGCCGATGCCAACAGGACAGATCGGAACAGCTCCAGCGCTTCTGGCGTGCCACGCGCGGCGATCCGGCCCATATCCCAAACCACCGGCCTGTCGGCATCAAGGTTGGTGGTGCCGACCAGCAGGCGCCGACCCTTGGCGTGCTCGCGTGCGACGGCGTTAAAGAGTGTCTGGTCGACATAGTTCGCAATAATGGCGCGCAGAGGAGACGAGTCCCCCAATGAGGAGCCCCCAAGAAGGCCGGCCACGGCCTGACGCCGGATCAAGTCATTCGTCGAGTACTTGGTATAAACTTCGCGCAATGCAGGATCATACGCTGGACCAAGAAACGCGAAAGGCGCCATCAGTGCGCCGGTGCTGACGCCGGTGACAATCTCGAATTCCGGACGGCTGCCGTTTGCAGTCCACCCGTTCAAGAGACCGGCCCCATAGGCGCCATCCGGCCCACCGCCGGACAAAGCAAGATAGGAGACAACCCGTTTCTTCTTTTTATAAACCGCGGGACGGTTTTCTTTCACCTGTTCAATGCGTTCTTCAGAAACTTGTTTGATGTTGGGAATGTTGACATCGCCCCAGATGCGCACAAGGCCCACACCGTTGACCTCCACACCGTCGAAACGCTCCGTGAATTCGCTGGGAACGAGGTCCCGCGGTGTGGCGGTCGCGCAGGCAGCGAGAAACGCGCACAGGCCCAATGTGCCCAGAATGGCTCTGCCGTGCGATCGAAATGGAAGCATGCCGTGGCCTCTCTTGCGCAACGCGTGGGGATGGTATGCCTGCCGTGAAACACCTGAATTGGCAATAAATTTGGCCAAGGTCGCGCCGCGGTGAGCGTCGACTGGCCCAATGGCAACTGAACGACTCAAACCCCGGCCAACGTGACGCCAACTGGTCGTCTAACGGAAGCGCCGTCGGCGCGGCTCACTCAGAACGAACACGAGCGTGGTTCAAGGTGCACAGTGGGCAGTGCTGCGGGCACCGGTTGTCCGCGAAATGCGACAACGTTGGGTGGGGCGTGTCGGCAGGGCAAAAGTGACCTGACCCCAGCCGCTGCGCCGCGCTGCTGGGCCATGGTCGGCCTTGCGGCCCGGCTTTGGGTGTGTGCCGGATGCCTCCAGCGTTCAGCCCCGAGCACTGCGCCGGAGATCGTCAGATGACCCACACCGCAACAAAGCCACTCACGCATCTCGCCGAGTTGAACATTGCCCGGCTGCGCGCGCCGATCACCGATCCGTTGCTGGCTGATTTCGTTGCTGCGCTTGACGTGGTGAACGCCACCGCCGAGCGATCGCCGGGCTTCGTCTGGCGGCTGAAGGACGATGGCGGCAGCGCGATCGGCGTGGACAGCCCGTTCGACGAGACGATGATCGTGAACATGAGCGTGTGGGAGAGCGCGACCGACCTGGAGCACTATGTCTGGAACACGGTGCACAAGCGCATCTACCAGATGAAGGCGAAGTGGTTCGACGCGATGGAGCGCCACCACTTCGTCATGTGGGACGTGCCCGTCGGGCACCGGCCGACACTGGAGGAGGCGGCGGCACGCTTGGCTCACCTCGACGCCCACGGCGATACGGACCACGCCTACACATGGTCACACCTGCCGCATGTGAAACTGTGGCAGTCCCAGCGCTGCGGCTGATCCTCGGCAATTGGCAGGCGCTCACCCCATGGCCGACCCGGCAACGCTCGTTTTCGTCACCGCCGTCTTTCTCCTCGCCGGTGTTGTGAAGGGTGTCATCGGCATCGGCCTGCCGATCGTCAGCGTGGGTTTGTTGATCACGGTGCTTGAACTGCCTGCCGCAATGGCGCTGACGCTGATCCCGGCCTTTGCCACCAACGCGTGGCAGGCCGTAACCGGCGGACAGGGGATCGCCATCCTGCGGCGGACCTGGCCGTTCATGCTCGCAGCGGTCAGCACGGTGTGGCTGGGTGCTGCGGCGCTCACACGGATTGATTTGCCGTTTCTCTCCCTCATCTTCGGCGCCGTGCTGATTGCCTACGGCACGAGCGGGCTCGCCGGTTTGCGCGTTGCCATACCGGCGCATCGGGAAACGTTGAGCGGGGTGGTGTTTGGTCTCGCCAACGGTGTCATCTCGGGCATGACAGGCGCCTTCTCCATGCCGGGTGTCATGTTCTTGCAGGGCATCGGGCTCAACCGTGATGGCTTCATTCAGTCGATGGGCATTCTGTTTGGCGCATCATCAGCGGCGCTGGCACTGGCGCTCCACGAGGCCGAATTGCTCAATGCGGAACTGGGACTGACGTCAGCTCTAGCGCTCGTCCCTGCCATGGCCGGCGTTGTTGCGGGCCAACGGATCCGCGCGCGGTTGTCCGAGGCGCGCTTCAGGCAGGTGTTTCTCGTGGGCCTGTGCCTTCTGGGCGTGTATGTGGCAGGGGTTTCAGCCCTTGAGGTCGGCGTCGGCGGTCCGTCGGGATAATCTGCGCGCCTGACGCGCCCCCGGGGCGCAGCCATTACAACAACGCTCAAGCGTGCAACGCGACTGCGCCTCCCGCCAACAGGACCCATCATGAAGCCGTTGACCCTACTCTTCCTGGCGATCACGGCGGTGTCTGCCGGCTGTGGGCTGGTGGTGGAGATCGTCGCCGGGCGGATGATCGCGCCCTATCTTGGCATGTCACTCTACACCTGGACCTCTATCATTGCGGTGGTGCTGGCCGGCTTTTCGCTCGGCCACTGGATCGGCGGGCTGATTGCGGAGCGCCAACCAGGCGCCGTGCGCCGCGGCGTCGCCTGGAGCCTCCTGCTGGCCGGCGTCTCGAGCCTCGCCAGCCTTATCCTGATCCGCCTGTTGGCTGCGCCGATCATCGCGCTCGGTTTGCCGCCGGTGCCGACGATCCTGCTGCTCACGACAGCCTTGTTTTTTCTCCCCAGCGTCTTCGTCGGCATCCCGTCGCCTGCGTTGACGAAGCTCGCCATTGACGAGGAGGCGAGCACGCGGATGGGCCACGTTCTGGGCGCATTCTTTGCGGCTGGCGCCGTGGGCAGCATTGTGGGGACGCTGGCGGCCGGTTTCGTTTTCATCTCCTGGCTCGGCACGATCGGCACCATCCTCACGGTGGCTGTGCTCTATGGCGTCATGGGGGTGGTCTTGCTGCTGGTCGATGCGCGACAACCGGACGGGCGCCTGTCGGTTACGTCTGTGGCCGTGTTTCTGGTCGCCGTAGCCAGCATCTTTGCCACCGGTATGAGCGCCGCGGCGTTTCGCTCCCCATGCGATGCGGAGAGCGATTATTACTGCATCCGCATCGTCGAAGCTGAGGGCGCGCTGCAAGGGCGGGTGCGTTCCATGGTGCTTGATCACCTGGAGCATGGCTCAAACGTGCGGGACCGGCCGCAGGCGTTGATAACGCCCTACGTGGAGGCGCAGGATGCCCTCGCCCGTGTGCACGCCGGCAGGCGCACGCCGTTCCGCACGTTTTTCATCGGGGGGGGCGTCTACACACTGCCGCGGGCATGGCTGGCAGCGCGGCCAGACGCGGCCGTGGTGGTTGCAGAGGTTGACCCGCAGGTCACGGCGTTGGCCCGATCAAGGCTCTGGCTAGAAGACGACGCCCGACTGTGCGTGCTCCACCGCGATGCCCGGGCCGCGCTGGCGCTGCAACCGTCTGCGCATTTTGACGTGATCGTGGGCGATGCCTTCCACGACATCTCGGTGCCCCAGCACCTCGTGACGGACGAGTTTTTCGCGCTCGTGGCAGACCGCCTGCACGCCGATGGGATCTTCCTGATGAACGCGGTCGACAGCCTGTCGCAGCCGCGCTTCATGCTGTCGTTGGTGCGCACGCTGCGCGCGCACTTTGCGGTGGTGGAGGTGTGGCGCTCCAATCAGACCGGCGACCGCGCAACGCTTGTGATCGCCGGACTGCGCCGGGCCACGCCTCAGTCGGTCCTGCGCTCGCGCGTCCGCCGGGGGCTGGCGTTTGAGCGCATGGCGCCAGAGCGGTTGCAGGCACTGGCGTCGGCCCACGCTCCGCTGCGCTTGAGCGATGATTATGCGCCGGTGGATCGTCTGGTCTCGGCCCAGTAGGCGGATCAGCCCTGCGCCGCCCGCCGAAAAGCCTCCGTACGCCGGTTCTGTGGCTTTCGGCATCGCTGGCTTGGGCAGCGAGCGCTCAGCCCGCATCCCCACTTAAGCGCCCGCGCCCGCCTTGACCGCCTCCGGCGCCACACCAACGCGATAGAGGTGCCAGGAGGCGTGGCCGACGATGGGCAGAACGACCAGAAGACCAACAAAACCTGTGGCGATCGAGACCACCGTGGTGATCCCGATCAGAGCGCACCAGGCCACCATTGACACGGGGTTGTGCTTCACCAGCCGCACCGAGGTGACCATCGCGGTGACGAAATCGACATCGCGGTCATAGAGCATCGGAAACGAAATGACCGCGATGGAGAAGACAAAGAGGGCAATGGCCGCGCCGATCACGTTGCCCAGGACGAGGAATGTCAGCCCCTCGGTCGTCGTCACCAGCCGCTGAAAGAAATCAGGCCCGAAATCCGTAAAGCCCATCAGCCCAAAAAACAGGAAGGCGGCGATGTCCATCCAGATGACGAGTGCAAAGCCCGTCACGAGCGCCATCCAGCGCACGTCGCGCTTGGCGGCCTCGACGACGCCCGACCAGATGGCGCCGAATGAAAGGGGCTCGCCCGCCTCCAGCCGGGCGCTGATGGCATAGAACCAGATGGCCGCAAAAGGCGCGATCAGCGCAAAGCCCATGGCAAGCGGATAGGCAAAAAACGGGAGCTCAAAGTAGAACAGCAGTGCGGTGAGCAGCCAGCCCGCGGCTGCGAACAGCCCACCGCCAACCAGCCCGTAAACTGGTGCGGCGCGGAAATCCGCCACACCACGCGCGATGACGCTCCCAAGGTCGCCAAGTGAAACGGCATGAACGTCGGGCCATTGGTGGGCTGCGGGCCGCACTGGCGCTCCGGGCTGGCGCCCTTCGACATGTGCAGATGCAGGGCCGTCCGACAGCCGGGTCGCGGGCTTGGAGCCGGATGGGGTGGGGCTGCTCGTCTCAGCGGCCATCGGGTTTCTCTCCATCAAACAAGAGCCACTGGCACCAGAGATGCTCAGGGGGGGCAGCGGGCGAGGGTTCGGTCGGCGAGCGTTCAGCGGGCCAGGGTTCAGCGGGCCAGGGTTCAGCGGGCGTGGCGCCGGCGCACGCCGATAACGGTCAACGACAGGCTTTGAGCGCACGCCAGATCCGTCCATGATCAAGATCAAAGGCCGTGCGGATCCTGGCGCAATCACGCGCCTTGTTGCGCGCGAAGCGGCAACCGAGCGACGGCCAGCACCGTTGATGCTGAGAGAACTGCCCAGCGGTCTGCTTGATCTCGGACCCGCACCCGCACC